>CAZUSM010000007.1:0-29878 GCA_964623675.1 uncultured Oscillospiraceae bacterium | reverse complement strand
AGTTAAGGAGTGAGCTATTTTGAAATTCTCGTCAAAAATGGAAAAATGCGGCCTGTCGCCGATGCGCAAGTTTGCCCCCGCCGCGCGGCGAGCGCAGGAGCGCGGAATCAACATCTATCACCTCAACATCGGCCAGCCCGACATAGCCACTCCCGCCGCCTACTTCAACACCCTGAAAAGCTTCGACAGCCCCGTGGTCGAATACGCGCCGTCCGACGGCATTGACGTGCTGTTGAACGCCGTGCGCGGCTATTACGGCAAAATCGGCGTCGAGCTTGACCGGGGCGATCTGCTCGTCACCACCGGCGGCAGCGAGGCGCTGCTGATGCTCATGGCCGCCATACTCGACGACGGCGACGAGATAATCGTGCCCGAACCGTTCTACCCCAACTACTCCACGGCCGTCACGCTCGCGGGCGCGAGCGTGCGCCCGATCACCACCTGCCCCGAAGACGGCTACCACTACGCCGTGCGCGAGCGCGTCGAGGCCGCGATAAACGAGCGCACCCGCGCCATCCTCATCACCAACCCCGGCAACCCGACCGGCGCGGTGCTGACGCGCGAGGAGCTCAAGCTCATGCTCGACATCGCGCGCGAGCACGACCTTTTCTGCATCTGCGACGAGGTTTACCGCGAGTTTGTCTATGCAGACGAGCCGCTGGTCAGCGCGCTGCAATACCCCGGCTATGAGGACAACGTCGTCGTCATCGACTCCGTGTCCAAGCGCTTCAGCGCCTGCGGGGCGCGCATCGGCATGCTCATCAGCAAAAACCGCGCGCTCATGGAGCAGTGCATGAAATGGTGCCAGTGCCGCCTGTCCGTGGCGACGGTCGACCAGCTTGCCGCGGCTGAGCTTTACTCGGTTGAGCCGGAGTATTTCGCCGCTGTCCGCGCCGAATACAAATCCCGCCGCGACGCGATAATGGCCAAGCTCCAAGAAATTCCCGGCGTGGTGTGCAAGGTGCCGGCGGGCGCATTCTATGTGATGGCCGCCCTGCCCGTGGACGATGCGGACAGATTCCAGACCTGGCTGCTGGACGAGTTTGACGACAAGGGCGAGACCGTGATGTTCGCCTGCGGCGAGCCGTTTTACACCACGCCCGGCAAGGGCAAAAACGAGGTGCGCATGGCCTACGTCCTCGAACGCGAAAAGCTGGAGCGCGCCATGGAAATCCTCGCCGCCGCAATAAAAAAGTACAACGAAACGCACTGAATATAACGCCAAAAGCGGGTTCACACCTCCGTGAGCCCGCTTTTTCGGCGTTATTTCAGCATTTTTTATTTTGCCGCAGTTTCGACAAGGCGGCGTATCTCGTCAATGCTCTCCCCCGTCTCGCGCGCAAGGCGCGCGAGATCGTCATGCTCGGCCTTGACGCGGCTGACGCCGTAGCCCTCGCTGCGCTTTATGCGCACAGTGCCGAGCGGGGTGTCGACGGTTTCACTCCGCCGCGTCAGGACATAGCGGCGGCAAAGCTCCTCGCGTATGCCGAGGGTGGTGGTGTGGCGGAAGATGGCCTCGACCAGCGCGGCCTCGTCCTCGCGGCGGCAAAGGCAGGTCAGCACGAAGCCGACGCGCCCCTTTTTCATGCCGACGGGCACGGTGTACGCCTCCAGCGCACCCGCGCCGAACAGCGCCTCCTGCGCAAAGGCCAAATCCTCCGGCGTCATGTCGTCGAGGTTGCAGGAGAGCTTGATCACAGCGTCGGTTTCGCCTTGGGGGGCGGGGCGCGCCTCGCTCGTGCCGAGCATGGCGCGCAAAATATTCGCCGCAGCAAAATCCTTCGTCCCCGTGCCGACGCCGATTTTCTCCACACGCATCTCCGGCAGCGGCGCAAACTCCGTGGCAAAATGCCGCAGCAGCGCCGCGCCCGTGGGGGTGCACATTTCGCCTTGAAGCTCGCCGGCGTAAATCGGCGCGCCGCGCAAAAGCTCCGCCGTCGCGGGCGCGGGCACGGGCACAAGTCCGTGCGCGCACCGTACCATGCCCTGCCCCACGCGAATGGGGGAGCAGACGATTCTATCCGGCGCAAGCTCGTTTATCAGCATGCACACGCCCAGTATGTCCGCCAGCGCGTCCAGCGAGCCGAGCTCGTGGAAGTGGATGTGCTCCACGGCCTCGCCGTGGACGCGGCTCTCCGCCTCGGCAAGGAGTGCATACACCGCCCGCGCGTCCTCCGCCGCGCGGCCTAACCCCGCCATGCCGTCGAGCAGGGCGTAAATATCGCGCACGGTGTTGTGGCTGTGCGCGTGGTCGTGGGGGTGGTCGTGGGGGTGGTCATGCTCGTGCTCTTGCCCCTCGACCTCGCCGTTTATCGCCACCGTCACATGAAGCCCCGCGATGCCGCACTTTTTGTCCGGCGCGGCGCTCACCGTGGCGCGGCCGCCCAGCGCCGCATTAAGGCGGCGCAAAAACCCCGGCGCGTCGCCGTGGAGCGAGAGCAGCGCCCCCGCCAGCATGTCGCCCGACGCGCCCATCGCGCAGTCGAAATATAAAGTCCTCAAAGCCCACGCTTCCTTTCCACATCGTCGATTTCAACGCGCTCGAAATACGGCGCGATGAGCGCGCGCAGCTCGGCCTCGCGCGCCCTTGCGCGCGGCAAATCCGCCCCGGTGAGCTGCAAAAGCGCCCCGCCGCGTGACACGCGCACACGAAAATCCCGAAAGCCCAGCGCGAAAAGCCGCGCCTCGCTCGCCTCGATTGTTTGCAACACCTCCGCCGTGATCGCCTCGCCCGTTTTCACGCGCGTGGCGAGGCAGGCATAAGCGGGCTTGTCCCACGTGAACAGCCCCGCCTCGCGCGAGAGGCGACGCAGCACCGGCTTTGTGATGCCGCACTCGCGCAGGGGCGAGCGCACCGCAAGCTCGCGCGCGGCGCGCATGCCGGGGCGGTCGTCGGCGTCGTCGCTGGCGTTTGCGCCGTCGATGACAAGCTCGTATCCGTCCTCCCGCGCCGCCGCCCAAACGGCGGCCATTATCTCGCGCTTGCAGTGATAGCAGCGATCGGGCGCGTTTTCGCGCACGCTGTCGCGCGCGAGGACATCCAGCGCGATGACGCGCATCGGCGCATTCAGCTCGCGCGACAAGCGCTCGGCGTCGCGCAACTCAAACTCCGGCTGAAACTGCGATTTGACATAATACGCGGTCACGTCCGCGCCGTGTTTGAGCGCGGCGTACAGCAGATACGCCGAGTCCGCCCCGCCCGAAAAGGCGAGCGCCGCGCGGCGGTTTTCCGCGAAAAATTCACTCAGCTCCATTGCCCGTGCCTCAGTCAAGGTGGTTTATCATGCTGGCCATATACCCCGCGCCGAAGCCGTTGTCGATGTTGACCACCGAGACGCCGCTGGCGCAGGAATTGAGCATGCTCAGCAGCGCGGCCACGCCGCCGAGCGACGCGCCGTAACCCACGCTGGTCGGCACGGCGATGACCGGGCAGTCGGCAAGCCCGCCGATGACGCTCGGCAGCGCGCCCTCCATGCCCGCCACGGCCACGATGGCGCGCGCCGACATGATGGTGTCAATGTGCGACAAAAGCCTGTGCAGCCCGGACACGCCCACGTCATAAAGCCGCACGACGCGGTTGCCCAGCGTCTCGGCGGTGACGGCGGCCTCCTCGGCCACGGGGATGTCGCTCGTGCCACCGGTGGCGACGACGATGGTGCCCTTGCCGGTGTCGGCGGGCTTGCCGCCGACGACGCCTGTGCGCGCCTGCGCGTTATAATCCAGCTCGACCTCGCGCGCGATATACTCCGCCGCGCCCTCGTCCAGGCGCGTGATGAGCACGGTTTTCTGCCCGTTTTCGAGCATTGTTTTCACGATGCCGAGTATGTGCTCTTTGGTTTTGCCCGCGCCGAATATCACTTCGGGCACGCCCTGACGCACGCCGCGATGAAAATCCACCTTGGCATAGTCGCCCAGCTCCACAAACGGCTGCATTTTCAGCTTCAGCGCCGCGTCGTCCACGCTCAGTGTCCCCGCCGCGACGGCGTTCAAAATCTCGGTCAGCTCGTGCTTGTCCATCAAGCCGCCCTCCCTCGCATACTTTATATATAGTATATAATAATCAAGCCGCCGCGATTTTTCAATAGTTATTTATGCGTACAGCGCACAGGGAAAGCCCTGTGCGCTGTAAATCTTACTTGAAGCCGTATTTAATCGAGTCGGCATAGCGGTAATAATACGCCGCGCCGTCGTCGAGGCCGGAGAGAATTTCCGTGCGCTCGCCGTCGCTCAGCCCGGTCGTGACGTATTTCGCGCCGCCGAGGGTGTCCTCTTTTTTGTCATACTCGGTGTAGACGAAAACGCCCTCGGCGTCCTCGTTCAGCGCCGCCGTCGGCACAGTGATGACGCCCTTGCGTTCCTCCAGCACGGCGTAAACCGCCGCGTTCATGCCCGCGAGCATGTCCTCCTCGCGCGCCATCGTCGCCGTCACGGTGTACTTCGTGCTGCCGCCGTTATTCTCGCCCACGGGGTTAATCTCCGTTATCGTCGCGGCAAAGCTCCGCCCCGGCAGGGCGTCGAGCGTCACGCTCAGCTCCATGCCCACGTGCAAAAGCCGTATGTCCAGCTCATCCACGCGCAGTTCAAGCGCGGTCTCGTTGTATGGCGTCAGCGTGCACAGCGCGGTCGTTTCCACGCTGTAATCCTCTGCGTCCGCGCCCTGCGCGGACGCCGTCGCTGTGCCGCCCATGCCGCCGCCTGCGGCGGCCATGCCGCCCGTGCCGCCGGCGGCGCTCCCGCCGCCGGACGGCATCGCACTGCCGCTGTCCTGTCCGGGCGCGGCGGCCTCGCCGCCGCTGTCGGATTGATACACCGTGGCGGAGACAAGCACGCCGTTTTCATAGCGCAGCGATAGTATGTCCCCCGGCTTTATCTCATCGGGCTTGACCGCGCCGGTTTTGCCCTCAAGCTCTGTCAGCGTGACCTCGTGCCGCGCCGCCGCCTCTCCGCTGAGGGTCAGCACCAGCGCCGTGAGCCCCGCGTCGTCCTTTTTCAGCTCGCTCACGCGGCCTATCAGCTCTGTCACTGTCGTCTCGGCCTTGCCGTCCTCGTCGGGTGCGGTGGGGTCGTCCCCGCCTGCGGCGGGGGAATCGTCGCCCTCGGCCTCGTCGATTTTCGTGCCGACGGGCGCGGCGGCGGTGAGGCTGCCCGCGCTGAGGGCGTCGTCGGCGTCGGCAAGGCTTTCGTCAATGTTGCCGATGCGCCCGCTCACCTCGGCGTACACCCCGCCGCGCTCATACGCGGCGATGAGGCGCTGCATTTCCTGCTCCAGCTCGTGGCGCTTGGTCAAAAGCGTGTCGTAATTGCCGGAATACTCGGTGTTTGCGAGGGTGATGAGGTTGTTGCCCGCGCTGACGGGCGCGTTCACGGCGGCGTTCACCGCCGCCACAGTCCCGGCAAAACCCGTCAGCTTCAGCTCGTTGTGAATATATAATTCGCCCTCGCCGATTTTTTCGTCGCCGATGCACACGGTCGCGCGCTCGCCGGGGAGCGCCGCCTCGTCGGAAACGGTCACGGTCGCGACCCCCTCCGTCACGGACAGCACCACGCCCGCCAGCGTCCCCGCGCTCTCTGTGACGACGCTCACGCCCGCGCCGAGTGTCAGCCTGGGCGAGGCGATGTCGACGGCCATGCGCCCGTCGAGGGACAGGCTCATCAGCGCGCCGTGCTCGGCCACCACCTCGCTCACGCTGTCCCCGGCGGCGGCGTAAACGGCCTTGACGCGCCCGTCGCGCGCGGCGCGCAGGGCGGTGGACAGCGTATCATACCGCGCCGATTCAATCGCAGAGTCGAGCCTGCGCATGAGCGTGTTCAGCTCCTCCGCCGCGGCGAGGACGCTCGTTTTGTCCACCGTGGCCAAAAGCTGACCCTCGGTGACGAAGTCTCCGTTTTTCACCGCCCATTTTTCAAGCGCGATGTCCCCGGCGAGGCTCACCTCGCTCGCCCCCGCGTCGCTTATCACCGCCCAGGCGGACAGCATGCGCGCAATGTCGGCACGCTCTGCCGCGCCTTGGACAAGGCGCGTTTCCACCTCGGTTTCCGGCAGCGCCATTGCCGCGCGCATGCGCGACACGGCGGCCAGCCCCGCCGCCAAGGCCGCCACGGCGGCCACGATGATAAGCGCGTTTATCAGCTTCTTTTTGGATATCTTTTTTGCCATGCTCAACCTCCGTAGTGCAGCGCGTCAATGGGCTTCATGCGCGCGGCCTTGTTCGCCGGGTACAGCCCGAAGCCCACCCCGATGGCAAAGCAAAACGCCACCGCGATCAAAACCACCGTCCCGCTCATCTTGAACGTGATGTCAAGGCTGGACACCACCATGCCCACCACCTGCAAAAACACCCACGACAGCGCGATACCCGCCGCGCAGCCGAGCATGCACAGCACCACGCTTTCCATCAAAAACTGCTGCAAGATGACGCCTCGGCTCGCGCCGATGGCCTTGCGAATGCCGATTTCGCGCGTGCGCTCGGTGACGGTGACGAGCATGATGTTCATGATTCCGATGCCGCCGACCACCAGCGATATCGCCGCGATGCCGCCCAAGAGCACCGCCAACACCGAGGTGATGCTGCTCATGGCGTCCTCGATGGCGTTTTGCGCGGTGACGGTGAAGGCGTCCTCGTCGTCATTAAACCGCTCCAGCAAAAGCTCCGTCACGGCGCTCTCCGCCTGCTCCACCGTGCCGCCCTCGGCGGCACTGACATAAAAGCTTGTTATATGCGTGGACACCTCGTCGCTTATGCGCACCAGAGTCGTGTATGGGATATACACCGACGGCGTGCCGCCGGTCAGCATAGAGGCGATTGAGCTTTCATCCTCACTCAACACGCCCACCACGGTCACCTTCACGCCGTTTATGCCCAGCGTCTCGCCGATGCAGTCGGTGAAGCCGACGACGTCCGTGGCCGCGTCCGCGTTCAGCACGCACACATAGCTCGCGTTTTCAACATCGGCGGATTTGATAAAGCGGCCGAGGCTCACGTCCAGCCCCTGAATCTCGCCGTAGGCCGCCGTCGTGCCGTAAAGCTGAATCGTGTCGGCCGTCGCGCCGTATTTGGCCACGGCGCTTTCGTTTGCGGCGGCGGCCGTCAGGCCGATGCCGCCGCTGCCGCTCCAGTCGATGAGGTCGGCGGCGGTGATGGGGTGCCCCTTGTCGTCGGAGACGGTCACGGTCAAAAGATCCGTGCCGAGGGCGGCGATGGTGTCGGTGACGGTGCCGGTGGCGCCGTTGACGAGGCTGACGAGGATCACCAGCGCCATCACCCCGATGATTATCCCCAGCATCGTCAAAAACGCGCGCAGCTTGCTGCCGCTGATTGACTTCATCGCCATGCGGAAGGACTGTATCAAAGAATCGGCCATCATATCACCTCCGTGAGCCTGCCGTCGAGTATATGCACCTTGCGCTGCGCTTGGTCGGCCACGCTGTCGTCATGCGTGATGAGGACGATGGTGTTGCCCTGCCGGTGCAGCTCGTGGAAAATCTCCATTATCTCGCGCGTGGTTTTTGAGTCGAGGTTGCCGGTCGGCTCATCGGCGAGGATGAGCGACGGGCGCGTGACTATCGCGCGGGCAATGGCCACGCGCTGCTGCTGCCCGCCGGAAAGCTCCGTGGGGAAGTGGTTGGCGCGGTGCTCAAGGTCGACGCGGCGCAGTGCCGCGCGCGCCCGCTCGGCGCGCTCGGCCTTTTTCACCCCCTGATATATCAGCGGCAGCTCCACGTTCTCCTCCGCCGTGAGCTTCGGGATAAGGTTGAAGCTCTGGAACACGAAGCCTATTTTGCGGTTTCGTATGCGGGCAAGCTCGTTTTCGCTGTAGTCCTCGATGGGCGTGCCGTCGAGGAGATATTCTCCGCTGTCCGCCGTGTCGAGGCAGCCGATTATGTTCATGAGTGTGCTTTTGCCGCTGCCCGACGGGCCGATTATGCCGACGAATTCACCCGCGCGCACCTCAAGCGACGCGTGGTCAAGCGCGTGCACGGCCTCGTCGCCGATGGTGTAGGTTTTGCAAAGCTCGCTTATGCGTATCATGCCGCGCACCTCACCCTCTGCCGGGCATGCCGCCCGGCATTCCACCGCCGCCCGGCATTCCACCGCGCTCGCCCCCGCCGAAGTCGCCGCCCGTGGGCATGCCTCCGCCGAAGTCGCCGCCCGGCATCATCAAGCCGAAGCCGCCCTCGTCCTTTTCAATGTAATAAACCGTGTCGCCCTCGTCGAGGCCGGTCAAAATCTCGGTGTAATTGGAGTTTGAAATGCCGATTGTCACCTCGCGCATGCCGCGCAGCTCGCCGGTTTCGGTGTCGGCGTCGGTGTAGACATAATAGCTTTCACGCGTTTGGTTGAGGGCGTCGGTCGGAATGAGCAGGGCGTTTTCCACGCCCTCGATGTTAATCGTGGCCGAGGCCGACATGCCCGTCAGCATGCCCTCGCCCTTGGGTATGCTCACCTCGGCGGTGTACACCGTGACGCCGCTGCTGCTCGTGCCGACGCGGTCAATGGCCGTGACCTCGCCGGTGAACAGCTCATCGTCAATCGCGTCCACCCTCACGCTCGCGCTCTGCCCCACGGACACAGACAAAATCTCGCTCTCGTCCACGCTGACGGAGAGGGACATGGTCTCATCCGGGCTGATGGAGACATAGCGCTCCTCGCCGGAATCGTCCTCGCCGCTTTCTTTTATTTCATCTGCGGTCTGCGCGCTTATGACGAGCACCGTGCCGTCCGAGGCCGCGCACAGCGCGCCCTCGTTATATATGCGTATCAGCTCCTCCAGCTCGTCCTCCAGCTCCGCGCGCTCGGCGAGCAGCGCGGCGTACCCGCTCGTGGCGGTGTCGGAGAGGGTCATGAGCGTCGTCCCGGCGTATACGGCGGCGTTTTCCACTGCCGACACGTAGGACACCGTGCCCGTATAGCCCATTATTTTCAGCTCGTCGTGTATGTACGCCGTGCCCGCGCCGAGGCTCGCGCCGTCGGCGCTGAATATTTCAACCGCCTCGCCGTACACCACAACGCTGTCCGGCAAAAGCACCGTGGCCACCTCGCCGATGACGGCGTCCACCGTGCCCTCCACGCTAACGCCGGAGTCGGTCAGGGCGCTGATGCCGTCGCCGGCGGCGACGGCCGCGCCCGAAACGTCCACCGCCATGTACCCGTCCAGCGACAACAGCGCCAGCGCCCCGTGCTCATACATCACGGCGGCCACGCTGTCCCCGGAGGCGACAAACAGCTTTTTCACCCGCCCGGAAACCGACGCGTTGATGTAGCCCGTGGCGGTGCTCGCCGAGGCGGCGGTGAGCTGAGAGTCGATGGCGGAAATCTCCTCCGTCACGTCGTTCATGGTGGCGAGCACCGTGGCGAGGTTGACGGTGGCTATCACGTCGCCCTTTTTCACGCTCTCGCCGGGGCTGACGCGCTTTTCCGTCAGCTCGACGCCCGTGGGAATCACCTGCTTTTCAACATCGTCGTCGCTCAGCCGCCCGGAGGAATAAACCGACGTGCTGATCTCCCCGCGTGTCACCTGCGCCTGACTAATCTCGTCCGCACCGCGCGAGGCAAATTCCCGCGTCACACGCGCGCGCAGATAAAGCGCCGCGCCCGCCAACACCGCGAGCACCAGCACCGTTATGATTATAATCTTTCTCAGCCTTTTCCCGCTGATTTTCACTTTCCGGCGGTTAGTTTCCATAGTCTGCTCCTTTGCGTAGGATTTTGCCTGTGTATCATACCCCCCGCCCCTTAAACAAGCCTTAAACGCAATGAAAATACCGGGGCTGACCTTTCGGTCAGCCCCGGCGAAGCGCTTATTCACTTACAGCCCCAGGAAGTCGCGCCACTTGGCGATGTACGCGTCGGCGATGTCCTTGGTTTCGGCCTCGGCGGCCATGCGCAAGAGCGGCTCTGTGCCGGAGAAGCGGCATATCACCCAGCTGTCGTCCTTGAAATACACCTTGCAGCCGTCCTCGCGGCTGATGTGGTCGACGTTTTCGCCGAAGTCCGGGCAGGCGAGGTCTTCAAACAGCAGCTTTTGCAGCTCGGCCTTGCGCTCATGCGTCATGGTGAAGGACGCCTCGGCATAGGCAAGCTCGCCGTAAATCCCGCAGATTTCCTCATACAGCTCAGAAAGCTTTTTGCCCGTCACGGCCAGCATCTCCACCAACAGCGCCGCGGCATAAATCCCGTCCTTGCCGGAGATATGCCCGCGCACGGCCATGCCGCCGGAGCTTTCACCGCCGATGACGGCGTCGGTCTCGGTCATCTTGGCCGACACCCACTTGAAGCCCACCGGCACCTCATAGCATTTTTGCCCCAAGCCCTCGGCCACGCGGTCGAGCAGGTGGGTGGTGGAGTTGTTGCGCACGCAAGGCCCTGTCCACCCGCGGTATTTCACGAGGTAGTAATACAGCAGCACGAGCAGCTTGTTCGGGTGGACGAACTGCCCTTGGTCGTCGATGACGCCGAGGCGGTCGGCGTCGCCGTCGGTGGCGATGCCGAGGTCACAGCGATATCGGTCGAGCACCACGGCGGACAGCGGCCCCATGGTCTCCTCATTCGGGGCGGGCAGCTTGCCGCCGAAAAGCGCGTCATGCCTGTCGTGGATTATCTCCAAGTCGCACCGGCAGGTCATCAAAATCATGCTCAGGCAGGTTTGGCTGACGCCGTACATCGGGTCAAGCGCGATGCGCAGCTGCGCCTTTTTGATGGCGTTGACGTCCACGGCGGCCAGCACGCTGTCGATATACTCGTTCGTGGGGTTTTCCTCGGTGACAAGCCCCTCGGCCAAGGCCGCGTCATAGTCCACGGCTTTTATCTCGCCCTCGCCCAGCGCGGCGATTTCCGCCTCGATTTTCGCGGTGACGGTTCTGTCGGCGTCGCGCCCGCCGGCGGAAAAGACCTTGATGCCGTTGTATATGGCCGGGTTGTGGCTGGCCGTGACGGCCATGCCGTAGGGCATGCCGCGCGTTTTCACCATGAACATGATGAGCGGCGTGGGAGACGAGCGGTTGACCATGTACACCCGAAAGCCGTACCCGGCCAGCACCTCCGCCACCCAGTGCGCCGATTCCTTGGAGAGGAAGCGCCTGTCATAGCCCACGCAGATTTCTTTCCCCGCGTGTCCCTCTTTGAGCATCAGCTCACAAAGCCCCGCCGTCAAGAGGCGGATGTTCGCCTTTGTGAACTCGTCTGCGATTACGGCTCTCCAGCCGCCCGTGCCGAATTTTATCATTTTGTCACCCCATTATAATTTCTGCGGTGCAAACGCTCCCCCTTTCAAGCACGGGAAGCGCCTCCGCCTTTTTGCCGTTTACATAGATGCACTTGACGCCCTTTTCAACCCCGTCGGGGTTGGAGACGTGGATTTTGTACGTCGCGCCGCGCCACACGCGCTTGACCTCAAACTCCTCCCAATCCGACGGGATGCACGGGTCAACCTCCAGCGCGTCATACCCCGGCCGAATGCCGAGGATATACTGCGTGGCCGCGTAATACGCCCACCCGGCAGAGCCGGTCATGAACGGGTGGCGCGCCCGGCCAAAGGCCGGATGCGCACTGCCCACCACGAACTGGCAGTAGGAATACGGCTCGGCCTGACGTTTTTCTATTTTATCATTTTGCAGCGCCGGACACAAGGCATTATAAAATTTTATTGCGCGGCTTCCGCGCCCCAATATCGCCTCGGCGCACCACGCCCAGGGGTTGGGGTGGCTGAACACGGCGCCGTTTTCTTTCAAGCCGGGATAAACGCGCGTGACAAAGCCGATGCCGTCATCCGGCACGGTGTAGCACGGGGCGTTCAGCATGAGGCCGTAGGGCGTGTAAAGATACTCGTCCACGCTGTCCATGGCCTTGAGGCCGCGCTCGCGCGAGGCCGCGCCCGAGAGCACCGCCCAGGTGTTGCACTCCATGTGCACTCTGCCCTCTTTGTCGCTGTGCGTGCCTATTTTGCGGTTGTCCGCGGTTATGCCGCGGATATACCAATCTCCGTCCCACAGCACGTCCTCGCAGCGCTTTTGCACCTCGTCCGCCACAGCGCGGTAGTGCGCCGCGTCATCATTGCGCCCAAGGCGCTCGGCAAGGCCGACGAAGCCGTTGAGCGCCCAATAGTGCAGAAAGCTCACCATGGCGCTCTCGCCGCCGCCGAGATTGAGGCAGTCGTTCCAGTCGGCGCGAAGCCCCTTGCATATCCCGTTTTGCCCCACCTGACGGGCGGAGAAGTCCAAAATGCGCTCAAGGTGCTCATAAATCGTGCCCCTGCCCCCGTCGGCATAGCCCACGTGCTCCTCGACAAAGGCGAAGTCGCCGGTCTCCTTGACATACTGCACCACCGCCATCACCAGCCACAGCGCGTCGTCGGCGCAGGCATCCTTCAGCCCGTGGACGATGTCGCTCTTGCTCGGCGTGGGCACGACGGTGGGGGACTTGAACGACTGCCCCGCCGCCTCCGGCTCGAACCAGCGCGGCTCGAACAGGTGCAGCCCGTACCCCTCTTGGGTCAGCGCGTTCATCAGCTGCATGATTCTCTTGCGGCAGTTGGCGGGGTCGGAGTGGGGGATGGTCATGGCGTCCTGCGCCGTGTCGCGGTAGCCCAGCCCCGTGCGCCCGCCCACCTCGATGAACGACGTGAAGCGCGAAAACATCACGTTTATCTCACTTTGATAGATGTTCCATATATTTATCTCGGTGTTCATGCCCTCGTTGGGGGTCTTTATCTGCAAGCGGGAGAGCTTGTTGTCCCAAAACGCCGCGAGGTCGGCAAAGTCCTCGTCAAAGCGCGCGGGGGTGTATGCCTTGCGCGCCGCCGCCCCGGCGGGCGCGCCGCCCTCGCCCAGCATGAAAATCAGCCGCTTCTCCTCGCCCGGCAAAAGGGTGATGTCCTTTTTCAGCGCGGCGCAGTGGTTTCCGCCCGGCTCGAAAGAGCCGGCGCATTCGCCGCGCTCCACGGCGAGCGGGTTGCTCTCGCTCCGATACCGGCCGATGAATTCATCGCGCAGACAGTCAAAGCCGTCCACGTCCTCATTGCAGGTGAAAAACTGATAGCTATTCTCTTCATAATGCAGCTCATACTCGATGACGTTGTTTTCAAACCGGCTTCCGGCGGCGTAAAGGCTCATCTGGAAGTTGCGGTTGTCCATGTCGATTTGGTGGAAGCTGAACTCCGCATAAGGGAAAACGGAGATGTGCCGCGCCATGGCGCCGGTGTTTTTCAGCCTCACGCTCCAAAGCTCGATCGGCTCTTCCATCGCCACCATCAGCGTCTGCTCGGCCTCGATGGCGGAATAATCGCACAGGTATTTGACATAGCTCAGCCCGTGGCGGCAGGAATAATGCGCCTTGTCCTTGCCCACCGGCTGCCAGGAGATTGACCAATAATCCCCGTCGTCGTTGTCGCGCAGATACACATAGTGCCCCGGCGCGTCGTTTCCGGCGGCGTTGGGGCGAAAGCGCGTGATGCGGTGGTATTCGGGGCTGCCGTAGATGATATAGCCGCCCGCCGTGTGGTCGAACACGCCGTACATCTCCCCCACGCCGATATAGTTTGTCCACGGCGCGGGCACGTCCACCCGGTCAATCACATACTCGCGCTTTTCGTTGTCAAAATGTCCGTATTGCATGGCTCATGCCCCTTTTTTCATTTTTTCAGGCTGTTTCTGTACTCGTTCGCGCTCATGCCCACCGTGCGCTTGAACACGCGCGCGAAGTGCGCCGCGTCCGAAAAGCCCACCAGCTCCACAATGTCGCCGATTTTGAAGCGCGGGTCTGCCAAAAGCGCTTTTGCCCGCTCGATGCGCACGCTGTTGAGCAGCTCGTAAAAGCTGCTGCCGGTGTATTTATTGATGAGTTTGGAAAGATGCCACTGCGAGACATAGCATTTGTCCGCCACGTCCTGCAGGGTCAGCTTTTCCATGTAGTGCTCTTGGATATACGCCTTGGCGTTGTTGACGGTGAAGCTCGCGGCGAGCTTGCGCTCGTCGGCGGTGGGGGTGTCCGCCGCCGGCGCGCCCTCGTCGGGCGCGAGGCGGTCGAGCTTCTCCTTCATCGCGCTCAAGGCCTCGTTCAGCTCGTCCATGCGCGAGGGCTTGAGCAAAAAACGCGCCACGCCCAGCTTTATCGCCTCCTGCGCATAGTTGAAGTCGCGATACCCGGTCAACACGGCGATCTGCATCTCCGGGAACTCGCTTTTCAGCCCCGCCAGCATGCTCAGTCCGTCGCGGTCGGGCATCTTGATGTCGGTGAAGACGATGTGCGGCTTCAGGCTTCTTATCGCGGCCGCGCCGCTTTCGGCGTCGTAGGCCTTGCCCACGACCTCGCAGTTGTAGTCCTCCCAGCGAATCACGCGCGCCAGCCCGTCCACTATCAGCTTTTCATCGTCAATCAAAACCACGCGGTACATGCTTTCACCCCCCTGCCTGTCAGTCTCGTCAGCCCTTGACCGCGCCCGCGGTCAGGCCCTTTATGATGTGCTTTTGCAGCAGCACGTAAACCACCAGCACCGGAATCACCACCAGCACCACGGACGAGGCCATCAGCCCGTAGTTGACGCCCGCCTGTGAGCTGATCTCGTTCAGCAGCCCGGTTATCGCCCGCTCCTGCGGATAGCGCAGGAAGAACGACTGCGTGAACAGGTCGTTGTAGCTCCACAAAAACGCGAAAATCGCCACGGTTGCGAATGAGGACTTCGCCGCCGGAATGATGATGTTGAAGTAAATTTGAAAAACGTTGCACCCGTCGAGATACGCGCTTTCCTCCAGCTCCACCGGCACGGATTGAATGAACCCCATCAAAATGATAATCGCAAAGCACAAATTCCCCGCGATTTGCGGCAGAATCACCGCCAAAAGGCTCAGCCAGCGGTTGCCCGTGCCCGCGATGCCCAGCATCACCTCGAAGCGGAACACCGGGATAATCGTCGAAAACACCGGGAACATCATTCCCGCCGTCACAAGGCCGTAGAGCAGCCCCCGCCCGCGGAAGCGATACCTCACCAAGCCGTAGGCGGCAAGCCCCGCGATGATCACCACCGCCACCGTCACCGTGCCGGAGATGATGACGCTGTTGAGATACGCGTTTTTGAAGTCCGAGCGCTCCCACGCGGTGATATAGTTGTCCCAGGTGAACGCGTCTCCCAGCGGGAGGGAGAACGAATCGCTCAAAATCAAGCCCTTTTTGCGAAAAGAGTTGAGAATCACCCATATAAACGGATAAACCGTCGTCAGCCCCCAAAGGCACAGCACGGCGTAGGTCGCCGCCTTTGTGGCCGCTTGTTTTTTCGTCGTCATAGCGTCCTCCCGTTCATATATCGTCCGAAGGCTTGAAAATGCGGTTGCTGAGGTTGGAAAGCACCACGCCCAGCACCACAATCAACACCGCAATGGTCGAGCCGTAGTCCACGTTCATCTTGTTGAACGTCTGGTCATACATGTATGTGCCCGTCAGCCACCCCATGTTCTCCGGCATGCCCGCGCCGAACATCACCCACGGCAAATCGAACACCTTCAGCGCCCCCGTGATGGCGAGCACTAAGCAGGTGCAAAGGACGTTGCGCAAAAGCGGCAGGGTGATGTATTTGGTGCGCTTCCACCCGTCCGCGCCGTCGAGCGCCGCCGCCTCGAAAATGTCCTCGGAGATGTTGTTGAGCCCCGTGACGATAATCACGAAGTAAAACCCCACGTACTGCCACATCACCGGCAGCAGCATCGTGAAAAGAAAGTGCGCCTGATCCTTCCAGTCCAGCCACTCGACTATCATCTTGCCGTTTGCCTTGACCTCGTATTCAAGCTGACCCATGCTCAAAAGCAGCTGGTTGACCATGCCGCCCTTATAGAGGAAAATCAGATTGAACATCAAGCCGAGCGCCGTGGCGGAGATGACGATGGGGAAGAAATAAATCGTGCGGAAAACCTGCGCCCCCACGCGAATGGTGTCCACCAAGAGCGCGAGAATGAGCGCGATGCCCACCTGAAACACCACCGTGCACACCACGAGTATCATCGTGTTTTTCAGCGCCACGCGCATGTAAGGGTCGGTGACAAGGCGCTGATAGTTTTCATACCACGGCGTGTTCACGCCCTCGGCCGCGCGGCCGAGGCCGCTTATGTTCATGAAGGTGTTGATGATGTTTTGCACAAACGGATAATAAAGATACACCGCCAAAAACAAAAACGCAGGCACGAGGAAAATGATAAGCGGCGTTTTCTTTTTATATATCATAGAATTCATTTTTATCACCGTCAATACGCTGTTTGTTGAAATTTATAAGCTAATCGCATAATACCATTTGTCGCGTTTATCGATAACTTTATATACAAATAGGGTCGCTTGCGCGACCCTATTTGTATTGTGAGATTATGCTAAAGGAGTTACCCAAATGAAAGCTAATCAGTTCAGCTTCATTGCCGACTCGACGGCGTCGTGTGCGCTCATCTTGCCGGTGACAACGTTCTGGACGTTGGCGAAGAGGTCGCCCTTGGCCTCGCTGGTTATGCTGTCCTGAACCGCGCCGATGACGCCGGTGATGTTGGCGTTGGCGTCGGCGGCGGACTGCTGCAGGGCGTTAAGGCCTTCGGGCTTTGCGCCGTTGACAAGCGCGGTGACCTCGGTGGTGACGAACTTGCTGAGCACTTCGTCAGACGTCAGCTGAGACACGAACTCGACTGCCGCGTCGCGCTTTGCCGGGTCATCCCAAGCCTTGCGGGTGATGAAGTAACCCATGGAGATGCCGCCGATGGCCTCGCTGGCCGCGCGGTCGCCCTTGGCCGGGACGTAGGAGATGGCGTAACCGTCAAGGTTGTCGCCGTGGTTTTCGGAGAAGTAGCCGACCTTCCAAGAGCCGTCTATAAGGAACGCGGCCTCATCCTCGCCGAAGAGGGCGACGGTCTCGGCGTCACCGGCGGTGAGGGTGTTCTTGGGGAAGTAGCCCAGCTCGTAAAGAGCCTTGATGTCGTCAAGTGCGGCGATCCACTTTGCGGCGGTCTCGTCCTCGACGAGCTTGCCGTCGGCGTCAACAGTGGGGACGTCGAGCTGGTTGGCGAGAGTGCCGTTGTTCATCACGGCGAACTCAAACCAGTAGTGGGGCACTTCGATGAGGGAGCAGGCGATGGGGGTGTAGCCGTTGTCGAGAATGGTCTGGCAGTCGGCAAGGAACTGATCCCAAGTGTAGTCCGGGCCGGGCACGGCGACGCCGCAGGCGTCAAGCACGGTCTTGTTGACGAACATGTTCTCCCAGAAGCCGGAGGACGGCACGGCGTACTGCTTGCCGTCGGCGGCCACGGCCATCATGCTGTCTTTCATGTTGGTGGCATAGTCGGGATACTCGGCGCGGATTTCGTCAATGGAGACGACCTTGTTCGCGCTGACGAACGGCTCGGCATCGGCGTTGGTGAAGAAGAACAGCACGTCGGGCTCAGAGCCGGTCTCGAAGTCGGTCAAAACCTTGGCCTTCCACTCCTCGTTGGAGGTGGCGGAGCCGTCGTTGACCTTGTTGCCGGTGGATTCCTCGTAGGCGGCCACGGCTGCCTCGAAGTTCTTGCGGTTGCCGTCGTCGCCGCCGTAGGAAGTCACGACGTTGATGGTGACGGATTCTTTCGCCGGGGCGGCTTCAACCTCGGCCTCAGCCGCGGCCGGAGCTTCGGCCGGGGCGCTCTGCTGCGCGCCGCATGCGCAAAGGCCGAACACCATTGTCAATGCGAGCACGAGAGCCAACAATTTTTTCATGTCAATTTCTCCTCTTTGAAAATTTTTGTGTGACGCTGCGCGTCCATTGACTTTATTTTAGTTTATTTTCCGCCCTGCGATAATAGCTCTGCTTGCGTTTTCTTGCCAATCCTTGCGAACTTGGCTCAAATTGCGCTCTGCTGCGGCGTTTTCAGCACAATTCTCGCCAGTATCCGCCCGGTTTTCGGCTGCGTGATGGTGAAGTCGTACCCCTCGCCGTACAGCAGCATCAGCCGCTGGTTGACGTTGCGTATGCCGACGCTGCCGCGCGGCGGTTCGGGAGTCACCGCCGTGGGCGCGGCGAGCGAGCGGCGTATGCTCTCCCAGCCCTCCGAGGATATCGCGCCGTCGTGCTCCACCTCGAAGTACAGCCCCTCCGCCCCTTTGTAGGCGCGTATGCAAAGCTGACCCCCCGTGCGCGAAAGGTCGTGCTCCACGGCGTTTTCGATGATGGGCTGGAGCATCAGGCGCGGTATGCTGCACTCGGCCATGCCCGGGTCAATCTCCCGCTCGACCGTCAGCTTGTCGCCGAGGCGCTCCTCCGTGATGTAAAGATACGCGTCGACGTATTTCAGCTCCTCCCGCAGTGCGATTTGCGAGCGGCCGTCGCGCCCGATGGCCGCGTCCAGCATGGTGGACAGCGCCTCAATCATTGAGCACACGCGCTCATTTTGCGCAATGCGCGCCTCCCAGTTGATGATTTCAAGCGTGTTGTTGAGAAAATGCGGGTTTATCTGCGATTGCAGTGCCTTTATCTTGGCCTGCTGCAGGGCCTGCTGCTCGTTAAAGAGCCTGTCGAACTGGTTTTTCAGCTCTGTGGACATGGAGTTGAAATGGCTGTAAAGCTGTCGAAACTCCGCGTTGACGGGGCGCTCGTCGATGAGATAGCCCCGCTCGCCGCTTTGCACGCGCCCGTTTGCCTCTATCAGGATTTCCATCGGGTGATTGATGTTGCGGTGGAAAAGATAGATTATCACCGCCAGCAGCGGCAGCACCAGCAGCGCCACCAGCAGTATCGCCCAGCGCAAAAGCGGCACGGTGTTCCACACGCTCACGTCCGCCGTCTGCGCCGTCAGTATAAGCTCGTGCCCCTCGGCCTCGGCGGTGTACTGCGTCCCGGTGGGCTTGAACCCCTCCGGCACGGCGTCGCTCTCCAGCCCCACGGGCAGGCCGTCAATGCTCATTTCCTGCACGTACAGCCCGTTTATCCCGTAAAGCGACTGCAAAAGCGTGCTCTTTTCCATCCCCATCACCAGCCGCGCATAGGGCTGAAAGTCGAGGTCGAGCAGGTTGCGCACCATGTACAGCCCGCCGTCGACGGTGATGAACTTTATCCCTGTGTCGCTCTCGCCGATTGCGCGCTCCACTTCGGGCAGGACGCTCTCCTTATAATTTCTCAGCACGTTGTATCTCGCCGTGCCCTGCGCGGCGGCGTAGGGGTGGATGTCCAGCGCGGGGTCGATAAAGGATATGTACACCACGCTGTACCCGGAGTTGCGCGAGAATTTTTGCGAGAGATAGTCCGTCGTGGTTTTATAAAGGGCGCTCTTGCTCTTGTCACGCCCATATTGGCGATACGCCTGACGCACATAGCCCTCGTATGACACGGCCTTTGAATCCTCAATCGCCGAGGATAGGCGCAGCTCCACCTGGCGCAGGGCGTTCTCTGCCCCGGCGTCGGCGGTGCTTTTCAGGGTGCTGTTGTAATAATAGTTCAGCACCAGCGCCGCCGTCGCCGTCACTATTATAATCGGCAGTATCCAGCACACCAACGTCGCCACGGACAGCCCCCACTTGAGCGAGCCGGGTTGTCTTTCCCTTTTCCTCACGCCGCCGTCCTTATTCCGCACTGCCGTCCACCGGCGGCTCGTCCGCGCCCTCGGCGCGGTAGAGCCGCACCACCCACGCCGCCAGCGCCGCCATCGCGGCAAGCAGCGCCGCTTCCAGCACGTACACCGACAGATAGTTCGTTATTATCACCGTCGCCGCGTCCACCGCGAAGTGCAGCCCCAGCGCGAGCAGGAAATACTTCTTCTCGCCGTATCTCACCGCGCGATAAACGAAGTAGGACAGGCAAATATGCAGCGTTATCGCGGACAGCCGCTCCACCCCGGCGAGGAAGAAGTCGCCGGGCGCGGTCTCCCACAGCGCGGCAAGCTGCTTGACCGTGGCCTCCGCCGTCGCCGCGTCCAGCGCGGCGAGCTGACCCGCCAGCGCCCCGGAGTTTGTCATTATCGCCATGACGATATTGCTGATGTACGCCAAGCCCACAAGCAGCACGGCCTCAAGCCCGCCGTGGCCGACGCCGTACATCACGGCGTTTTCGCGGCTGAGAGTGCGCTTCATGCACCATTTCATCGCGACCAGCCGCCCGAACTCCTCAAAAACCGCCGCCGCCAAGCCGCCGTAGGCGGCATATAACCACACGTTTTCCGTTATCGTCGTGCCGAGCGGCAAGCTCAGCACCAGCCGGTGCATGAGGCTTTCCAGCCCCAGCACGAACACCGCGAACACCGCCGCGCCCGTCACCAGCGCCGATATCTTTGCGCCCAAGCGCCGTTTGGCCGCGATGCACAGCGCGACCGGCACGCCGATCGCGATTATCAGCGATAACACCATCCCCGCCATCGCCACGGGGGACACCGTGCCTATTGTGTACTCCATTTCAAAACCTCCCTATTATAATCTCACTCAATGTCCAGCTCCGGCGGCACGTCCAGCTCCTTCGGCCTCGGCGAGCCGTTTTTCTTGCGCTGGCGCACGCACTCGGTCAACAGATATTCAATCTGCCCGTTGACGGAGCGGAAGTCGTCCTCCGCCCAGTCGGCGATTTGCTCGTATAGCTTTGCCGACAGGCGCAGGGGAATTTGCTTTTTCGTGTTGTCTGCCATGTCAATAAAGGCTGCCGGAATTGACTATGGGCTGGGCGTCGCGGTTGCCGCAGAGCACCACGAGCAGATTGGACACCATGGCCGCCTTGCGCTCCTCGTCCAGCTCCACCACCTGCTTTTCGTTCAGCCTCTCCAGCGCCATCTCCACCATGCCCACCGCGCCGTCGACGATGAGCTTGCGCGCGTCGACAATGGCGCTGGCCTGCTGCCGCTGGAGCATAGCGGCGGCAATCTCCGGCGCGTAGGCGAGATAGGTTATTCTCGCCTCGATTATCTCCAAGCCGGCGTCCGCCACCTTTTGCTGAATCTGCGCGCGGATGCGCTCGGCCACCACCTCGCTCGACCCGCGCAGGCTGCCCTCGTCGGCGACGCCGTCGCCGGTGGTGTCCACGTTCTCCGCCGTGTCGTAGGGGTAGATGCGCACGATGTCGCGCAGGGCGCTGTCGCACTGGAGGGAGAGATATTCCTTATAATTGTCCACATTGAACACCGCCTTGGCCGTGTCCGTCACGCGCCACATCACCGCGATGCCTATCTCCACCGGTGTGCCGAGGCGGTCGTTTATCTTTTGCCGGGCGTTGTTGAGCGTCATGATTTTCATGGATAATTTCTTGCTGGGCATGTCGATGCTCATGCCGCCGCTCGTCCCGGCGGCGAGCGCCTGCATCACGGTTTTGCCGTGTCCGCCGTCCACGTCGCCGCTTTGGTTCAGCTTCGTGCGCGCCGCCGGGTTAATCGCCGCGCAGAACGGATTGACGAAGTAAAACCCCTCCTCGCGCAGAGTGCCCACGTAATCGCCGAACAGCGTCAGCACCAGCGCCTCCTGCGGCGCGAGCACCTTCAGCCCCATGAACGGAACCCACCCCACGCAAAGATAGATTATCCCCAACACCATAAAAAGCTCCAGTCTGTACTCCGCGGCAAACACCGTCACGAGTATCGCGCCCACGTACAGCGCCGCAAAAAGCAACAGCATCGCCATGCCGTTTTTCTTCTTTGTCAATATCTTTTCCTGCATAACACAAAACCTCCTGTTCTGTAACTATTGCTATGATATCACTTTGATATCATAATGTCAACCGCAATTTGCGAAAAAATCTCACCCGCGCGGTTGTATTTTTTCTCGCTGTTTGCTATACTAAAGAAAACGAACACATAGTGAGGAGGCAGGAATATGCTTTCCGCGCGTTTGAAAAGAATAATCCCCGCCGTGTTGACGGGTCTGCTTTGTGTGCTGCTGGTCGGCTGCGGCGAGCGGGTGGAGTTTGAGGAGAAAAAGGTCAGCGCCGAGCGCACCGAGCTTGCGCTCGTGCTGCAAGAGGGCGAGACGGCCAAGCTTGACGCGCTCGACGCGCTTGAACGCGTCGATCTCTCCGGCAGCGAGTGCTACGGCGAGATTGCCGAGTGGGCGGCCGCCCACCCGCAGGTGGACGTCACCTTCACCGTCGCCTTTCCCGACGGCACGGTGATTGACAACCACGCCGAGTCCCTCGCGCCGGGCGCGCTCGATGCGCCGGGCGCCGAGCGCACCGCCGAGCTCGTCGCCTATCTCCCCGCGCTCAAAGCCATTGACCTCACCGACAGCGGCGTCACGCCGCAGGCCGCCCACGCCATTGCCGAGGCCGCCCCGAACGCCGAGATTATTTACTCCTGCACTCTCCTCGGCCAAGAGCTTTCGCTCGATGCCGAGGCCGTCGACCTCACGGGCATGACGGCGGCGCAGGCGGACGAGGTGATGTCCGTCCTGCCGTATCTCGCCAATCTCCGCCGCGTCACCCTCGGCGACGAGGCCACCACCCCGCTCGATTGGTCTGTCATTTCCGCCATGGTTCAAGCCTGCCCCGACGCGGATTTTGATTATGCTTTCACGCTTTACGGCAAGCCCCTCACGCTCCTTGACAAAGCCGTCGACATCAACCACATCACCATTGACGACGGCGGGGCGCTGGTGTATAGTATTGCGTCGTCGATGAAAAATCTCGAATATCTCGACATGGACTTCTGCGGCCTTTCCAATGAGCAGATGCTCGCCCTGCGCGACGCACTGCCGGGCGTGAAGGTCGTGTGGCGCGTGTGGTTTGCCTCGAATTACTCCGTGCGCACCGACGTTGAAAAAATCCTCGCCTCCAAGCCCTCCGTCGGCGGACTGGTGACGGATCGCGACGTCACGGCGCTTTCCTGCTGCACGGACGTGAAGTACATCGACCTCGGCCACAATGAGGTCATCACGGACATTTCTTTCGTCGCCTGCATGCCCAAGCTCGAAGTGGCGATTCTCGCCATGAACAACATTTCCGACATTTCTCCCCTTGCCAACTGCACCGAGCTTGAATATTTGGAGATTCAGACCAACGCCGGCATCTCCGACCTGTCCCCGCTTGCCAACTGCACCAAGCTCGAACACCTCAACATCGGCAACTGCCGCAATTTTGATGACATCACCCCGCTCATGGGGCTCAATAACCTCAAGCGCCTGTGGCTGGGCTGCTCCGCGCCCGTCCCGGCCGAGCAGGTTGAGGCGTTCATCGCCGCCCACCCCGACTGCGAGGTCAACACCACCATCTGGAGCGACCCCACCAGCGAGGGCTGGCGCATCGACCACGTTGACCCTTGGACGAATCAGGTCTATCTCGACGAACGCTATGAGCTTCTTGTCGAGCAGTTCGGCTATAACGAGGGTGACTATTCCTTCATCTCCCGCGACCCGCTCTATTTCGCACACGGCTGACCCTCACCCCCGCGC
The DNA here is from genome assembly GCA_964623675.1 of uncultured Oscillospiraceae bacterium. Classification (GTDB taxonomy): domain Bacteria; phylum Bacillota; class Clostridia; order Oscillospirales; family Oscillospiraceae; genus Limivicinus. Next base: position 6,536 of record CAZUSM010000007.1, on the reverse strand, counting down.
CCATCACATTGTTATTCCATTATAAAGGAGATAAATAGATATGGCAGACAACAAACGTCCTGAGAGCATGGCGCGCATTACCACGCCCGCGCTGGCCGAGGCTTTCATCGCCGAACAGCTTGACGCCCTGCGCGCGCAAATTGGCGGCAAGAAGGTGCTTTTGGCACTGTCCGGCGGGGTTGACTCCTCGGTGGTTGCCGCGCTTTTGATAAAGGCCGTCGGCAAGCAGCTCACCTGTGTGCACGTCAACCACGGGCTTCTCCGCAAGGGCGAGCCTGAGCAGGTCATCGAGGTGTTCCGCAATCAGATGGACGCCAACCTCATCTATGTTGACGCGTCCGACCGTTTTCTTGATGCCCTCGCCGGTGTCGACGACCCGGAGACCAAGCGCAAGATCATCGGCAAGCTCTTCATTGACGTTTTCGCCGAGGAGGCCGCCAAGCTCGACGGCATCAGCTTCCTCGCCCAGGGTACGATTTATCCCGACATTCTCGAATCCGACGGGCTCAAGAGCCATCACAACGTCGGCGGTCTGCCGCCTGAGCTTCAGTTCGAGCTGGTCGAGCCGGTCAAGCTCCTTTATAAGGACGAAGTCCGCGTCGTCGGCAAGGCGCTCGGCCTGCCCGACGGCATGGTGTATCGCCAGCCGTTCCCCGGCCCCGGCCTGGGTGTGCGCTGTGTCGGCGCCATCACGCGCGACCGCTTGGAGGCCGTGCGCGAGTCCGACGCCATTTTGCGCGAGGAGTTTGCCAAAAACGGCCTTGAGGGCAAGGTGTGGCAGTATTTCACCATCGTCCCCGACTTCAAGTCCACCGGCATCATCGACGGCAAGCGCAGCTATGATTGGCCCGTCGTCATCCGCGCGGTCAACACCGTCGACGCCGTCACCGCCGAAGTCGCCCCCCTCGACTTCGCCCTCGTCCGGCACATAGTGGACAGAATCACCCACGAAGTCAAAGGCGTCAACCGCGTCCTGTGGGACGTCACCCCCAAGCCGACGGGGACAATCGAGTGGGAATGATAATATAATTGAATTCAACAACACCCGCGCCCGGAGGAATCCTTCAGGTGCGGGTGTTTTCATTTGTGCTTTTCATTTCCTAAATCGCACTCACGTTTTTGTGAGATTATCTTGATACATCATGTCGACCGTGTTATAATATGTCCAGCTTAAAAAGGATGGAGAGCACTTATGTCGGTTAGTTATGACAAGCTGTGGAAGCTTCTTATAGATAGAAAAATGAATCGTACCGAGCTAAAAGATGAAGCCGGGGTCAGTTTCAATGTGTTGGCCAAGCTTGGTAAAAATGAGTATGTGTCCATGGAGAGCTTGCAAAAGATATGCAAAACCTTGTCTTGCAATATTGGTGACATCATGGATTTCGTTGATGAGAAGCCTACCGCATGCTGACACACCACATTACAAAGGGAGAGATTGAGTCATGCTGCAGCCTTTGACTTGCGTTGAGATATGCGCCGGCGCCGGTGGGCAAGCCCTCGGCTTGGCGATGGCCGGGTTTGTCCATGTCGCTTTGGTTGAATACGAACAAGACTATTGCAATGTTTTGAAGCAAAACCGACCTGAATGGAATGTGATATGCAAAGATGTCCACCATTTCGATGGGACTCCATATAGGGGAGTTGATTTGTTGGCTGGAGGAGTACCCTGTCCCCCATTTTCTGTTGCGGGAAAGCAGCTCGGTCAAAATGATGAACGTGATTTATTTCCCGAAGCTATACGCCTTATTGAGGAGATTCAGCCCAGAGCAGTAATGCTTGAAAACGTGCGCGGGTTTCTCGACCCCGGTTTTGATGCATACCGAGAGCACATTTTTTCGTCAATACAAAAGCTTGGCTATTCAACCCATATCAAGCTGTTAAACGCGTCTGATTATGGTGTTCCGCAGTTGAGGCCACGCGTGGTAATTATCGCCATACGGAAAGACCAACTAGGGGCTTTTGCATATCCTAACGAAAACCCAAGTATAGCACCCACCGTTGGCGAAGCACTTTATGATCTCATGGCAGAAAACGGCTGGGTCGGAGCAAAACAGTGGGCTGAAAACGCCATGCGAATTGCCCCTACTTTGGTTGGTGGCTCTAAGAAACACGGCGGCCCCGACCTTGGCCCATCGCGCGCTAGAGCCGCATGGGCTGAGCTTGGTGTCGACGGGAAAGGAATTGCAAACGAACCACCCGCTTCTGACTATGAAGGGATGCCTCGTCTCACCAGCCGAATGATGGCGAGAATTCAAGGATTCCCTGATACGTGGACTTTCGGTAACAAAAAAACCGCCGCCTGTCGTATGATTGGGAATGCGTTTCCCCCACCCGTGGCACAGGCAGTCGGAGAAAAGATTAAGGAGTGCTTGAATTATGGATGCATTGATTTCAAAAGCGAGATTCCATTTTCACAAAAAGCTGTTTGAGACAAACACACTTACATTGACCACCACAGGCGTTGCGTCCAATGCAGACGCCAGCAGTCGCGCCTCCAAGGCCATTTCTCGAAGAATTGTCGATATCTTAATCTCCGAACAACACCATCGCGTTGTAACTGTTGATAAGATATCTGGACAGACTCTAGGAAAACAGTTTGAAATAATAACAATGGAATTCTTGCAGGAGACGTTCCCTCATCTGCAAAATCTCCGTCCCGGCCACTGGACAATTCTTCAGCTCGGCAATAATAACAAGCTGAAAACGAGCGACTTTGCGCAATATGAACACCTCGCGTACCTCAACGCTCTCACTGCGCAAAATGCGCAGTTGTCTGCTGCTCTTGGCAATGACTACTTGGTTGCACCCGACGTCGTTGTATATCGAGATTTATGCGAGGACGCGGAGATCAACAAAAACCTACGTATCGTTGACAATAATATTGGCAAAATGGCTGACATACGCAAGGCAAACGGCGGAAAGCCTATCCTACACGCAAGTGTTTCTGCTAAATACACAATGAGAAGTGACCGAGCACAAAACAGCCGCACGGAAGCACTTAATCTAATCCGCAACCGCAAAGGTCATTTGCCACACATTGTTGTGGTTACGGCTGAACCTATGCCTAATCGTTTGGCATCTCTTGCTCTTGGCACAGGAGATATCGACTGTGTGTATCATTTTGCTCTCTATGAGCTAATTCGCGCAGTCAAAGAAGTCGGATCTGAGGATACCATCGAAACGTTAGAAACGCTTGTCCAAGGCAAACGCCTCAAAGATATCTCTGACTTGCCGCTGGATCTGTCGGTGTGACAACCGGCATTATTTCAACTTGACACGAAGACTTTTTCTTTTGTGTCTTAAAGGCCTAGAACAATACTCATATTTCTACAGCATTATGCGCGTCACAAAAAAACAGACAAAGGAGAGATAGAAGCCTTGGGAATTGGTGAAGTAGCGACTAATACTGCGATTGACCTTGTGAAAAACGAAAATGTACAAAACAAAGCTGCATCGTTGCTTGGTATGCTTTTTCCCTACGCAGGTCTCGAAAAGCGTGTCTTGGACGTGTATTTGTCAGATATTGAAAAATCCAATTTATCTTGCGAAACCAAATTAATTGCTACATTAGGTGCTAAAGCAACAATAAAAAAGTTGAAAAACCAAAAGAGCGTTGCCGACTACGCGATTTCTAATATTAAAGAAAGCACTGTGTTGGGGACACATTCAGGCGTTAATCAAGACTGGCTAGACCGGTTTATGGATTCTGCTGGATATGTATCAGAAGAACAGACTCAGCAGATATGGGGTAAGGTTCTCGCAAAAGAATTTGATGCGCCTGGTTCAACGCCTCATAATATGGTCAGAATCCTATCGGAGATTACTTCAACGCACGCAGAGGCTTTTCAGAAAATCTGTAGCATGCAACGAGTTACGATTTTTCTAGCTACTGACGGATCCGCTAATGGTTCAAGACGTGATATTGTTGTTCCATACGACGGACACGAAACAGAAATGCTGGCTCTCGGCTTATCCTTTTCTCTTTTTCACGAACTTGAAACGCTTGGTTTAATCAAATTCAATTCTCTTTCTGGATTTGCTGCTACTGAGATTCCCGAAAAAGATGTAATTACATACGTTGATGGTATGACACAAGAAATCTTGTCTCACAGTGATGATCGTTTGTCTATAGGAAATGTTATGCTCACTGAAGCAGGCAGATGTCTCTGCAATATTATTCAAACAACGACTATTCCTAACTATGTTTCTATGGAAAAAGACTATATGATTAGCCATGGTGTCGTATTCAAAGAGGAGTCGGATTACATTATTCGCGAAGACATAACCGATCACTTTGGTTTAATCCAAGACAGAATAACCGAGTTCTCCAGTGTGCAAGATCACATATCGGAACTCAAAGCGCAAGAAGCTTCCCTTGAACACCACATTCAGGAGCTTCAATCCAAGCCGGTGTCTTCCGCTGCCGATAGCTCGCGGGTCAATGAACTCACAAAAGCAATCACTGAATTGCAAAAAGAGAAAGACGGCCTAATTGCCGTAATCGGCGTTCAGAAAGAAATATCTACGTTAACAGAAGAACGCGATTCATTGAAACGAGAGCGCGATCGCGCAAAAGAAGCATACAAACAGCAAGTGCTGGATAATAACGAACTCGAAAAGCAATTCAGCGCCACCTTGAGTACTATTGCTTGATCAAGCTGTTAAACATGTTCGCCTTTAACGGATACAAAAAGGCTGAGATTCCAAACCCGGTGTTCAATTATGACTATACTACTTCTGATAGTTATTATCATAATGAAAAAGATGTCGCCAACACCTATGTTTTAACCAACGGCCATGTTATGCTGACTTTGTATTATCAACCGGTCATTAGTTCTGTTCGGTTTGAAAACAATCTTACCCTTTACAGGGCAAGAACACCTCAAAGCAACAAATTCGGATATTATACTCCGGATTTTGTGTTGAAGTTCTCAACCGCTGAGCATCCGGCAGAATATGTGATATTTGACTCAAAGTTCTCTCGGCGCGAGAATATCATAAAGTATCTTCTTCCCGAAGTTATGCGAAAATATTCCCTCGAGCTTTGCGTTGCCTCTGACTGCAAAGCGCCCAAAATGGTATGGGTTTTGCAAGGGCGAATAGAAAATGCGGAGAGTCTAATGTGGAGGTATCACAACACGCGTTTGTCACTTCAGTTTCCTCCGGTTACGTCTTACGGCATACTATCTATTAACACGGCTGTTGACACCGGTCAACGCTTGTGGAATGAGATCAAACGCAATGTATCTTTTCTATAACCCTCCGTTAATGCGCACCCCCGCCCCTTGACCTTTCCCCCTTCCTTGCGTTATACTATCCTTAAACCTTATACAAGGAGCAAGGTATATGGACTTACAACGGTTGACTATCGGGCAGATGGCGGAGCTGAACCACATCTCGGAGCAGACTTTGCGGCTTTATGACCGGGAGGGGCTATTGAAGCCGCAGGAGACCGACCCCGCCACCGGGTACAGGTATTATCACATCATGCAGTCGGCGCGGCTCGACCTCATTCAAAACATGAAGGTATACGGCATGACGCTGCGTCAAATCCGCGCGTTTTTGGACGACAACGACGCCGCCGCGCTGCAAAGGCTGCTGCTGGAGCAGGCCGGGCGCGTCAACGAGCGCATCGAGCAGCTCGTCCGGTCTCGCGCGGCGATAATGCGCGCGCTCGACAACTGCGCCCGGTACGAGGCCATGCCGCGCGGGGGCGAGGTGTTCCTCGAATACATCCCGGAGCGGCACATCTACCGCTACACCTGCGACCGCAACTACTTCGAGCAGGACGAGGCGGGGTACGAATACATGCTGCGCCAGCTCAAGCGCCACCTCGTCGTCAACAACATGCCCCTGTCCTACTTTTCCAACATCGGCACCATCATCCGCCGCGAGCACCTTGAACGCGGCGAGCTTTTCTCCAACGAGGTGTTTCTCTTCCTCGACGGGGACAACGGCGCGCCGGGGGTGGAGCGCGTGCCCGCCGCGTCGTACCTATGCCTGTGCTCGGACGACGCCAAAAGCGAGGAGGCGAGCGTCCGCGCCCTGCTGCGCCACATCGACGCGCACGGCTACACCATCGCGGGGGACTATTTCTGCGAGGTCATCATCGACTTCCCCGTGCTCGACCTCGACCACCGCCGCATGTTCTACAAAACCCAAATCCCGGTCAAAACCCGGCCATAACTCACCCACAACGCACAATCCGGGGCGGAACGTCCGCCCCGGAATTTTTCCGCGACTTTGTGAAAAAATCTACTTGACATTGCAGTAGGTATAAGCCGTATAATAAGGCCAACAGGTTGTTAAAATAATAACCGAGCAAAATTACACCAATTATATTCACAAATTCAAGGAGGTACACACATGGATCGCAAAGTCAGAGTAGTACAGTATGGCGCGGGAAAGATGAGCCGCTACCTCATGCGCTACGTGCTGGAGCACGGCGGTGAGCTTGTGGGCGCATTCTGCCGCAACAAGAGCCACATCGGCAAGGACGTCGCCGAGATCATCGGCAACGGCTACCCCACGGTGGG
>CAZUSM010000006.1:0-30695 GCA_964623675.1 uncultured Oscillospiraceae bacterium | reverse complement strand
CTTCGGCTTTCAATCATTGATTTGTGCAGCAGCAGGTTTGGGTTGTGGTATTGGCTTTGCTTGCGGTTTTGGGGGATTTAAGTCTGAACGGGCGGGTGAGCTTGTTTATTTGCTTGAAGGCGGTGAGCCACTGCTTCATGCTCTTGCTGCCGACGGAATTGAGGAGCTTGCCGGCGTGCTCACAGCCCTCGGCGTCGATGGAATAATACATCCAAACGCCCACCTTTTCGCCGTGGACAAGGCGGGAGTCGCAGAGGATTTTCATGTGGTGGGAGAGCGTGGGCTGGCTAATGTCGAGCTTTTCGAGCAGGCCGCAGGCGCACTGCTCGCCCTCGCAGAGCATTTCGAGAATCATGACGCGCTTTTCGTCGGAAAGCGCGCGGAAAACCTTTGTAAACTCGTTCATGTTTCCCCTTTCTCACGCGTTATTTCCCGGAAAATACGGGCAGCGAGAGTGCAAGCACTCCTTATTCTTTGCATGAAATGTGCACTTGGGGCGGCTTATGGGCATTTCGACGCCGAAGCGCGCCTTGGAAAACTCCGCCGCGGCCTCGATGGCCTGTCTGCCGGTGCGCTTGCAGCAGCGAGGGCCGCCGGTTTCGACGATTATTTCAAGCGCGGAGATTGTCATTCTCTGCGGCACGTCCCACACGTCGGGGGTGAGCGGGGTGGCCTCGGAGATTATGCTGGCGAATATGCCCGCTCCGGCTGCCGCGCCGCACACGCCCAAAAAGCCGCATGCGCCACCGGAGACCTTTTTGCCGCGCTTCCACGCCTCATCAAGGCACTCGCGCAGGTCGATGTCTCCGCCGTTATTCTTATACGCCGTGAGGAGGACACAGGGGACAATGCAATGGTGCTCCGGCCCGTGCATGTGCACAGTGGGGAGCTTTGCCACGTCGAGATAGAGCTTTATGGGGTCGCGCTCGCGGCTGGTCAAGAGCACGGCGCAGATTTGCGCGCCGTCTTTATTGTGGCACTCGTCGCAGACGAAGTGGCCGTCCTCACAGGCGGCGTCGGAGGGCTTTTCCTCGCCGCAGACGGCGCAGGTGCGCATGACGGTCTCGGTGGAATAGACAAGGGGCTTGCCGCAGATAAGGCAGTTGTTGAACTGCTCTTCCCCGCCGCAGCAACAGCAGGCATTTTCTATGGCTTCCATGGCAGATTACCTCCATTTTATCGCTTTTTTCTGAAACGCGCTCACAAGGCGGTTGAGCACGGTGACAACTATGGCAATGCAGACTATGCCCGCGACGGCGTGTGTATAGTTGGCATAGGTGATGCTGTTTTGAATGTAATAGCCCATGCCGTGGGTCGCGCCCATGAGCTCGGCAAAGTTGAGCATGAGAAGCGAGGTCGTGACCGAGACCTTCAGCCCGGAGACTATGCCGGGAATGACATAGGGCAAGAGGACGCGCCATATCATGTCCCAATCACCGAGATTGAGCATGCGGGCAGAATCGCGGATGCGCGCATCCATGGACTCAACGCGGTTTATCGTGGTGAGAAAGGTCGGCCAAAAGACGCCGAGAATGATGACGAGCGCGGAGGCGCTGCGAAAGCTCGGCATGAGCGCGACGAGATACGGCGAGAAAACGACCGCCGGTATGGGCGCCATGACGTTGGCAATGGGGTAAGCAAAGCGCCGGAGACGCGGAAGCCAGCCCGCGACAAGGCCGAGCAGCACCGCGAGCACCATGCCCGACACAAAGCCGATGAGCAAAAGCTCCATGGAATAGGCCACGTTGAGCAGCATTTCGCGCCTGTGCTCGCAAAAGGTGTCGAACACATTTTCAGGGCACGGCACCAAGACCGGGTGGGCAAGGTTGAAAACCGAGGTGGAAAGCTCCCACACGATGAGGAGCACCCAGACGAAAATGATTATATCACAAGCCGAGGTTCGTGTCGCGTCCGATTTTTTGCAGCAATAATTAAATAGGAAAAGAAGCTCGATGACGCCGAGGGCGACGAGCATGGACGTGCAGGGGCGAACCGTCGGGCGCTGCTTTGCGGCAAAAAGGGTGACGGCGACAAGCACGGCGAGCAGCGCATGCGCAAAAACGACGGCGCGGGTGTTCTTTTTCATGCGCGCACCTCCGTTTCTCCGCCCTCAATGAGGCGGAGGAGGGCGTTTCTATACTCATCAAAGCGCGCATCGTGCTCCGCGCCCTTGCGCGGGCGCGGGAGGTCGATTTCAAGCTCGGCGGAGATGCGCCCCGGCTGCATGCACACGACGCGGTCGGCGAGAATGAGTGCTTCATTTATGTCATGCGTGACGAAAACCACGGTTTTCCTCTCGCCGCCGGCGTTCTCCCACAGGGTCAGCAAAAGCTGCTGGAGCGAGGCGCGGGTTTTCGCATCAAGCGCGCCGAAGGGCTCGTCAAGAAGGAGAATGTCGGTGTCCATGGCGAGGGCGCGCGCGATGGCGACGCGCTGCTTCATGCCGCCGGAGAGCTGGCAGGGGTACAAGCCCGCCGCGCTTTCCATGCCGACTTTTTCAAGGTATTCGGCGGCGACGCGGCGCGCCTCGGCGCGCGGAATGTGCTTGCCGCGTTCAAGGGCGAAGCTGATGTTTTTCTCCGCAGTGAGCCACGGGAAAAGCGCGTAATCCTGAAAAACTATCATTCTGTCGGCGCCGGGGGCTGTGACGGGCTTGCCGTCAATGCGCACCTCACCCGCCGTCGGCGCATCAAGCCCGGCGAGCATGCGCAAAAGCGTGCTTTTGCCGCAGCCGGACAGGCCGATGACGCAGACAAGCTCACCGCTTTTTATGTCTAGGCTCACGCCGCGCAGAGCTTCCTCGTTGCTGCGGGAATCGGCGTAGGCAAAGTGAAGCTCGCATATTTCAATATGCGGCATGTCAGTTATGGGCGGCGAAATACTCGCTCAAGCTCTGCCAAAGAGGCACATCCGGCTCTCTTTCGGCAAGGGCACTGAGGGCGGATTCGTATACGTCCGTGACGACATAGTCACCCCAGTTGACCTCAACGCTGTCGGTGATTTCGCCGAGGTTGGCCATGGCCTCATAGAAGGCGACGCAGGCGTTTTTGTCCGGGTCGAGAGAGAGGCGCATGACGGGGGTGTAAGCATCCGTGCCGTAGACCTGAGCCTTGAGGAAGTCTCTGTCCTCGCCGGAATAAGCCTCCAATATATCAAGCGTCGCGGCCTCGTTTTCAAGATAATAGCGATAGCCGCGCAGGGTGGCGGTTTCAAAGGCGATGAGCGCGTCGCGCTTGTTCTCATAAGCCTCCAGCGAGCAGGTTTGGCGGCAGCAGGGATAGGTTTCGACAAACTGCTTGACGCTGCCGGCAAGCTCCGCGCCGAAGTCGGCGGCGTAATAGGCGAGGCAGGAGTTGGTGATGCAGTAATCATACTCGCCCTTGGTGCAGCCCTCGACGGCGGTGTTGCCGTCATTGACGTAAACAAAGCCGACATCCGCGCCCGCTCCCGGCTCGCCGATGGTATAGCCATTGGAGAGGAGATAGTTTTTGAGCACCATTTGGCCGGTTTCGGGCATTTGGCAGGCGATGGTTTTGCCGAGGAGGTCTTCGACGCCGGTGATGTGAGGAGTTCCGGCGGCGGCGATTATTTCAGAGCCTTCGGCGGCCGTGCCGCCGAAAACGCGCAGGGTGGTTGTGCCCTGAGAGATAAATGTGGCGGCGGCGGTGCTGGAGAAGAGATAAACGTCAAGGTCACCGGCGGAAACGGCGATGTAGGCGTCGTTCATGCTGGACACTTTTTCAAACTCGACGTTCACGCCCTCCTCGGCGAAATACCCCATGGCATCGGCCACGAGGACGCCCACGGGCTTGATGGACTTGCCAAGCAGGCCGACCTTGAGCGTGACCGGCTCTTTGGCGGTCTCCTGCACCCGGGTTTCAGCCGAGGTGCTCGCCTCGGTGGCGGCGGGGGCGGATTGCGCGCCGCCGCAAGCGCTGAGCACAAGCGCGGCGAGCGTGACAATTGCGAGAAGCAAGCTGAGGGATTTTTTCATTTTTCTGTCCTCCGGATATATTGAAATTTTTCGATATATTGCTTGGAAAAGGGCGCAATATGCCCTTTATATACCCCTGTTGGGGGTGGGGTCAAATGACGGAGTTGACCGCCGAGAGAAAGCTGTCAACGTCGGCGTTGAGGCTTTCGCACAGTTGACGCACGGTGAGGTTTTCATTGTCGGGGTTGACGCAGCAGATTCCGAGCTGCTTGAAAAGCGGGAAAGCCTGCGGATACAGCTCCAGCGCGTCGGCAAGGCGCATTTCGGGGTCGATGCCCATACGTTTCATGGCGATTTCTCCTTTCAATTGTGATAAAGCCTTTCGCCGTTCTCGCTTGTGAGGTGGAAGGCGCAGAACGGGACGACCTCTCCCCTGCCGGTTATCATGTGCACACAGCAGCCGCGAAGTCTGCCGAGGTCGATGTTCCACACGTCCTGAAAGCCCTTGCCGGAGATGGAGAACGAGTGCGTCAGCGTGCGCGCGGCGAACTTCAAAAGCGGCGAGGCTTGAGCCTTTTCATCGTCCGGCTGGAAGCGCCAGCGCTTGTCGGTATACTTGTTCGTCTTTTCGACGAAGTCGGTTTGCTCGGTGTCGCAGTCGTTTTGGCGGACGTCGGTCATGCAGACGAGGCGGTCGTTTTCATCGAGATAATAGGTGCTGGAAAAATCGCAATGGGGGTCAAACTGCTTGCGAGGGACGAAGTGGCGCAGGGAGATTTCGTCCGGGCACTGCCCGGCGAGGGCGTGAATGACGTCATCAAGGCCGCAGCGGCTGTCATCGGGCGGGGTTTGGCCGGGATAGCGGCCGAAATAGCTGACGGGCTGGAAGTGAATGCCCTTGACGGTAGGGACATGGCGCTTGGCAAACTCGACTATCCGGCCGAGCTTGTGGAGATTGACGCCGGGGATGACCACCGGGACAAGCAGCACGCCCATGCCGACCTTTTCGCAGTTTTCGATGGCGCGCAGCTTGATGTCAAGCATGTCGCGGCCGCGTATGGTCTGATAAGTTTCATCGTCCATGCCGTCAAACTGGAGATAAATGAGGTCAAGTCCCGCGTCCTTGAGGCGGCGGAGAAAGTCAAGGTCGTTGGCGATTCTCAGGCCGTTAGAGTTGACCTGAAGATGGACTATGCCCATCTCCTTGCCCATGCGCACAAGGTCGGGCAGGTCGTCTCTGACGGTCGGCTCGCCGCCGCTGAGCTGGACAGAGCAAAAGCGGTTTGACGCAAGCGCGGTTTCAAACATGGAGCGGATTTGCTCTTTGTCGGGGTCAAAATGCTCGGTGTTGGCGTCGGCAAAGCAGATTTTGCACTGCATGTTGCAGCGATAGGTTATCTCCAAGATAGAGGTGCAGGTGCCGCTGTGGTGCGCGTCGCAAAGGCCGCAATCATAAGGGCAGCCGAGGCTTTCCGGCTTGCCGCGGTCTCTTGCGGGGGCGTGGATGCCCTGGCTTTTCCACGCGGCATACATGTCGGCATCGCGCCAAAAGAGCACCTTGAAATGCCCATGCTCCGGGCAATCCTTGACCATGTACGCCTTGCCGTCGATGCGCTCATAGCGCGCGGGGATTTTTTTCAGGCACACCGGGCAAAGGCTTTCGGTTTCGTGCAGAATTTCATTCATAATGCTTCACCAGTCTCTCCCACAATGCGGAAAAGACCTCTCCCATATTTCCTCTTATTATCAAGTCCGCGCGGTCATCAAGCGCGGTTTCATCGTTGTTGATTATGACAAGCTTGCCCTTGAACGGGTCGAGCAGACGCCCGGCGGAGGAGACCTTGAGCGATGTCCCCGCCGCGATGAGAAGGTCACATCTCGCGACCTCTTTCACGCATTCAAAGACGACCTTGGCGTCGGGCGTTTGGCCGAAGAGGACTATGCCGGGGCGGATTATCCCGCCGCAGTCACAGCGGGGCACGCCGGTGGATTCGGCCACGGTGCGCACGTCGTGGCTTTTGCCGCAGGAAAGGCAGGTGTTTTGATAAACATTCCCGTGCAGGTCGAGCACGCGGCGGCTTCCGGCGCGCTGATGCAGGCCGTCGGCATTTTGCGTGATGATGGCGGAAAGGAGACCCTTTTCCTCCATCCATTTGAGCGCGAAGTGGGTGAGATTCGGCCTCGCTTCAAGCTTCAAGAGCTTCGTGCGGTAAAACTCGAACATGACGTCCGGGTGCTCATCGAAAAATTCCTGCGAAAGTATCTTTTCCGGCGGGTAGCCGTAGGCGAGCTTTTCATTGTACAGCCCGGAAACGGTGCTGCGAAAATCGGCAAGGCCGCTCTCAGTCGAAACGCCCGCGCCGCCGAAGAAAACCGTGTGTTCGGCGGCCATGATGAGCCCATCGAGCGTGTCAAGGTTTTTCTCAAAGCTGTCGTTTGTGCTCATGCTCTCTCCAAAATGCGCTTTTTTTCAAAGCAGAATTCTCTCAGCGCGCCGCAGGGCAGGGCGTTGACGCGCGGCGTGGGCAAGCCGCGCAGCTCATCAAGCGCCGCAAGGCGCGCGGCGAGGCCGGCCGCGTCAAACTCGGCGGGGTCGGCGGTTTCAATGTCAAAGGCAAGAGTGTCGCCCTCGGCGAAAATGCGGTAATCGAGCATGCCGTCGGTCGCGAAAAGCACCTCGTCAAAAAGCGCGGGGTAAAGCTCGCGCCCGGAGAGGCTGTACGCCCCCTCTTTGCGCCGCTTGATGTGGCCGAGGTCGAAAAGATGGCTGCCGCAGACGGATTTTTCGACATGGGCGATGTCCCCGGTGCGATAGCGCACAAGCGGCATGCAGTCGCGCGAAAGGTTTGTGAGAACGACCTCGCCCTCTTGCCCATAGGGCACAGGCGCGCCGGTTTCGGGGTCGACAATCTCAATGAAATGGTCAAGCTCATTATAATGATAGCCGGGGCAGACGTCGCAGTCCACGGCAAGCCCCCAGCCGGACTCGGTGAGCCCGTAGTGAGTGGAGACGCAGCAATTCCACACTCTCGCGAGGTAATCTATCATGCTTTGGGGAATGTTCATCATGGTGATGAATATGCACTTCATGCCGAGGGCGGAAAGCTCGTGCCGCTTTTCCAAAATGCGCGTGGCGCGATAAATGGTCATGGCGTCGCCGAACCACACGTTCACCGCGTTGTCGACGGTGGTTTTGTATATATCCTCCGGGTCGTCCTGCAAATCGATCGCCCAAGCCTGCATGCCGAAGGCGATGAGGCTGTTGGCCAAAATGCTGCCGATGCCGCGCCCCTGAGAGTTTTGCAAAAAGACGAGACAGCGCCCCTCGTCGCGGTCAACGACGGTGTTCATGCCGCGCGGGAGAAACTCGAAAATCTTGCGAATGTCGGCCTGAGAGAAGAAAATGCGCTTTTTCATGCCGGTTGAGCCGGAGGAGAAAAACGTGACAGGCTTTTCGACATCACTTTGCGAGGTGCAAAGAAAGCCATAGCTCGTGCCGGAGAGATCCTTCGGCTCGGTGAAAGGGAGCTTGGCGAGGTCTTCAAGGCTGTTTATATCGTCCGCGCCGACGTTGTGTTGAGCATACAGGCGGCCGTAAAAGGCGCTGTTTTCTTTGACGAGCTTGACGGTCTTTTTTATTTGCCATATACGATATTCGTCGAAAAGCGCGTCGTCCACGGTGTCGAAGTCGGTGCGCGCGGATTGGTTTCGGAACTCTGCGTCTGCGGCGATGCGGTTTTTGCACAGCTCGTAAAGGCCGAATTGAAGGGTTTTGCTCATGAAAGTTTCATCCTATTCCGTTGAATATTTTTTGACCGTCGCAGGCGCTTAAATACTTGCTGCAAAGCGGGATGAGCCGCCCGTCGTTTTGGATAATCTGAATTGAGCAGCGCTGCACGCGCAGAAGGTCAATGTTGGAGTTGTCCTGAAACGCCATGCCGCCGACGGTGAGCATTTTGCGCTCGCTCGGCATCCACGTGGCGCGCAGATTTTTGCGCAGGCGGTGAACCGCATCCGCCTCCCGCTCGCGCTTTGAAAAGCGCGTGAGCGGCTTGAGCGCGCCGTCCTTGGAGAGCATATAGCAGGCGTTGAACGAGCACTGGGCGTGGTCATACGTTCCGGGGCCGAAGTCGGCGGCGGAAATGTCCGGGCATTGCTCATCAAGGCGGCGGATGACGTCGGGAATGGTGATGCGGTTTATCTTGTCGTGCGGGTAAATGCCGAAATAGCTGATGGGCTGGAGATAAACGCCCCTGACGGTGGGCATATTTTCCTTGGCGTACTCGATTATTCCGCCGAGCTCACTGTCGTTTTCGCCGGGAATGACGCAGGTGACGAGCACGACCGCCAGCCCCGCCTCGGCGCAGTTTTTGACGGCCTGTTTTTTTATTTCAAGCATGGGCTTGCCGTATTTGGCGAGATACGGCTTGTCCGTCACGCCGTCAAAGCCCATATAAACCGTCGTCAGGCCGCTCCAGCGCAGGGACTGCGCCAGCTCTTTGTTCTTGGCAAGCTCGATGCCGTTGGTGTTGAGCTGTATGTAATCATACCCAATCGAGCGGGCAAGGCTGGCGAGCTTGCATATATCGCGCCTGACCGTCGGCTCGCCGCCGCAAAACTCGATGAGTGAGTCCTCCCCCGCCTTTTCCCTGTGCAGGCGCATGAGGCGCTCGCACTCTTCAAGGCTCGGCTCGTGGAGAGGCTCTTTTTGGTCGCGCGTGAAGCAGACGGGGCAATTCATGTTGCAGCGGTTTGTCGTCATGAGGGCGGTGGAGGCGGGCTTTTGACAGGCCTCGCACGAAAAGCCCTTTCCGCCCGTGGCGACGTCAAGCTCGGCCTCGCTCTGCGACAGGGCGGCGACGTCCATGCCGCCGTATTCAAGCCAGCGGAGATAATTCTCGGCGGAATCCGCCCACACAAGGGTGGAAAACCCGCCGTGCTCGGCGCAGGACTTGTCCATGTGCACGCCGTCGGCATGCTCGACGATGTCGGCATAGACCTCCTTGAGGCACACGGGGCAGACGCTTTTGGTTTTATATAAAAATCTATTCACCTTATCATTCCTTTTCAAAAATAATACGGAAATAGCTCATTGACGATTTTTCAAAGAACTCATTGACGTAATTGTCATTTCCGAAGGCGCGCTGGATATACCTGCCCACATCGCGCATGGGCACGGCGTATTCCCGGCTGAGGCTCATGGCGATTCGGACAAGCTCGGGAAACTCCTCATCGCAAAGAAGTGTTTTGAACCCGGCAGATTGAAAAATTTCAATATATTTCTCCGCCGTTTGCACGCCCTCCAGGCATGGGATACCCTCTATATCGCGGCGGGTTGCGGTACTGTCGCGCTTGAGTGCGAAGTCGTTGAGCAGCACGCGCCCACCGGGACGCAGAACGCGCGCATATTCGCGCGCGGCCGCCGCCTTGTCCGGAATGAGGGCGAAGGACGCCTCGGAAATAACGCCGTCAAAGCTCATGGGGGCAAAGGGCAGCTCGCAAGCGTCGGCACAGACAAAGTCAACGCCGGGGCAGGCCGCGCACGCCCCGGCGACGGCGGCGGGGTCAATGTCAACGGCGGTGAGGGCGGTATAGCCCGCTTGGGTCAGATGAATCGCCGCCTCACCACCCGCGCAGCCGACCTCCAAAAGCGCGTCATCGCGCGAAAAGGCAGCAAGCCCAAGCCCTTTTTCAAGCAGCAGGAAGCGTTTATCTCGTTTTACAAATGCGTCGCGAAGTGGGGTTCTTTCCATAATGTACACCGTAAATATAAGCTGTACTTATAATACTATACTCTCGCTTGTTTGTAAATAGGCAATCTCGATTATTGGGGGATTCGCGAGAATTATTGCATGCAGAGGCGGCTATCAGCCGCCCCCGCAGTGTATTGAGAGGATGTTATTTGTCAAAGGACAAGCCCACGGCGCGCTTGCAGACCTCTAAGATGAGCTCGGTGACGGTGGGGTGGGGGTGCATGGAGTTGAACACCTGTTCGAGGGTCATTTTGTTCTCCACGGCGACGGTCATCTCGGCGATGAGGTCGCAGGCCTCGTGGCCGAAGATTTGGCAGCCGATGATGGTGTGGTCGTCCTCGCGCGCCACGACCTTGATGACGCCCTCAGTCTTGCCGATGGCGATCATTTTCTCATTCGAGGCGAAGCCGAGAGAGCCGCTGATGGTCTTGATCCCCTTCTCCTCGGCGTCGCTCTGAGTGAAGCCGACCCATGCGATTTCCGGCTCAAGGAAGGTGGTGACGGGGATGACGTCATAGTTGATGTAATAGTCATTGCCCGCAATTGTCTCGGCGATGACCAAGCCCTGACGCTGCGCCTTGTCGGAAAGCTGAGTGCCGGTGGTGACGTCACCCGCGGCAAAGATGTTGGGGACGCTGGTGCGCATGTGCTCATCGGTGACGATTTGGCCGTTTTTCTCCATCTTCACGCCGACTTCCTCAAGACCCATGTCAAAGGTGTTGAGCTTGCGGCCGATGGCGCAGAGCACTTCCTCGGAGATGAGCTCCTCGCCGTTTGCGAGGGTGGATTTGACCATGCCGTCGGGCTGAACCTCGACGTTGGCGATGCCCGAACCGGTTTTGACGACGATGCCGCGCTTTTCAAGCGACTTTTTGACAGCGTCCGTTATCTCCTTTTCGTGCAGAGCCGGGACGAGGTCGGGCATCATCTCGACGATGGTGACTTCAACGTCAAAGGTGTTGTAGATATGCGCATACTCAAGACCTATCGCGCCCGAACCGATGATGACGATGCTCTTGGGCATGGGGCGGGAGAAATCCATAATCTCGTTGGAGGTGATGATTTTTTCGTGGTCGACGTGGAAGGCGGGGATTTCGGCGGGCTCAGAGCCGACGGCGATGTTGATATACTCGGCGGTGACGGTTTTCTTTTCCTTGCCGTTGTCGACCTCGATGGTGTGCGCGTCGACGAGGCGGGCGCGACCCTTGATGACGTCAATGCCGCGGGACTTTTTCCAAAGCAGGGTTTCAAGGCCGAAGCCGAGGTTGTTGATGACGCCCTTTCTGCGCTTGTCGATTGCCTTGAAGTCCACCGTGACGGCGGACATGTCGATGTTTATGCCGTAGGCCTTGGCTTCTTTGAGCGAGGCGTACAGATTGGTGGACGCCATGAGCGCCTTGGTGGGAATGCAGCCGCGGTTAACGCACGTGCCGCCCGAACCGTTTTTCGCGCGAGCCTCGATGATTGCGACCTTTTTGCCGCGGTCTGCCGAACGCATTGCACAGGCCGAGCCACCCGGCCCGCCGCCTATGCATACTACATCATAATCGTACATAATAGTTCTTCCTTTTTGCATCAAATAGTGATAAGGCTCTGTCACAAAATGCTTTTATTGCACCTTGCAACAGAGCCTTTTTCATTTTTGCCGTGGAATCTGTCGCATTGCATTGCCGACGCCCGCGAATGGGCGCTCAGCCTTGCATATTACTCGTTTTCGGCGTCCTTTTCCGCTTTCTTCATGCGGATAATCTGGCAAATGCTTTCAATGCGGGTGCGCATGGCCTCCTGGCTGTACTCGCGGTCATCCCAGAAGTCGCCCTCGATGTAATAGTGCGGGACACCGGTTTCTTTTTCAACCAAGGTGGCGCACATCTTCTGGTGAGCGCCGAGCCAGCGGTCAAAGTCAAAGAGACCCATGTACATGCCGTCGACCTTGCTGGTGGTGACCTTTTCGACCATGTCCTCGACCTCATAGCCGGTGTTGACGCCCAGCTCCATTCTCAGCCAGCTTTCGGCAATGCTCATGTACGGGTCGGTGTACTTGCCGGGCTTGAGCTGGCGCGCGGCGGGCGCGATGCATTCGCTCAGGCAGGTGATGACGCCGTTGTCCATGAACATCTTGTCAACCCAAGGCAGGGGGTAGGGGGCGAAGTAGCTGCCGAGCTTGGGCGAGCCCTTGGGGAGAATGCCCTCGCCGGCCTTGACGGCCTTTTTGACCTCTTTGATGGTGATGTCAAGGGCTTCCTCAATGTACTTGTAGCCGAGGTTGAACGGCGTGCAGAATATGACCTGGAAGAAGGGAAGCTCGAAGCCGCGCAGAGGCACGGGGTCGGCGGAGCTGACGAGGTTGGAGAGCGTGGCCGCCTTGAAGACAACGCGGTTATTCTCGTTGATGGCCTCCTGCAAGTCCTCATCGGTGGGGTGAACGCCGATTATGTCATAAACCTCTTCCATGTCGGTGCGAAGAACCTTGGAGAGATAGGTGATGCGCTCTTCGTCCTCGTCCTCATGGCTGCCGAAGTAGGTGTCGTGCGGGATGCGGCTGATGACGTATCTCCAGTTTTCGCCGACCATGCACTGAATCATCTCGTCGGTCTTGGGGCCTTCGTCGCAGGTGAGACCCCAGCTCCAAATAACGTCGGGCGCGCTGATTATGCCCTTGGCAAAGCCGGCGAAACGGGCCTTGTTCAGCGGGCAATGGCGGCAGCCGTAAGTGAAGTTGGCTTCCTCGGCGACCTGAAGCAGCGGGCCTGCCTTGTGGAAAATGCCGTTGAGAATGGCGACAAGAAGCAGATCGGGGAAGGCGACATACGCCTCGCCCTTGGACGCGCGCTTGATGGCGTTGAACGGGAGGGTGATGGAGGGGAGAATGCCGTAAACAATGGGCTTGCCCTCGGCCTTGTACTGCTTGGTCTTGGTCATCTCGACAAGCTCGCGCAAGAACGCGCCGATGAGCTTGCGAATGCCGAGATACTGGATGTCCCAGTGGGTGGGGATATAATCCTCAACGGCGGCGCGAACGTCGTCATCATTGAGGCCGACGGCCTCGACGGCTTTCAGCCAATCGGGGAGAAACTGTTCGATTTCTTCATCGCTGAACGCGGCAAGCTTCAGCAATTCAATGTTTATTTCCTTGTTTGCCATCTTATTTTGCCTCCTTCAGACTCTTGATATAGCTTTCGATTCGGGTGGTAAGGGGTCCCATATTCTCGCGGGAGTACTCGTAAGAGGATTCGAGCTTCATCATGGGGATATCGGTCTTTTCAAGCCACTGAGCTATGCAGGAATACTCCATGTCATAAATCTCGTCGAAGCTGAGCTGATACCAGAGGATACCGTCGCAGTTATACTCTTTGTAAAGCTGCATGATTTTGTCGAAGCGCTCTCTCCACGCGGGCTGGAAGATGTTGATGGGGGTCTTGTCGAGATAGCGGTTCTTGGCGAAGTTGTGGACAATGTCGCCCTCAAGCTCGACATCGGCCTCGGTGACGCGGATGCACTCGTCCATAAGCTCGGCCACGATGACGCCGCCGTTTTCCTCAAAGAGGCGGGGAATGACATAGTCATCAATGGCGAACGCGCGGCCGACCGCGAGAATGCGCGGGGCGCCGTCGGCGAACTTGCCGGGGGCGTTTTCGAGCTTTTCATAAAGCGCGGTGAGCTTTTCGATCATGACGTCGGCATCGACGATGAAGGAATAGTGATGCAGGCGAATCATTTCCTGAAGGCCGATGGGCGGGTTGTCCTTCTTGCGCAGCTCATTGAGCTTGCGCAGAAGCTCGTTTATCTTGTTGGACTTGGCGATGTAAAGCTTTGCTTTCTCCTCGTCCATCTTTTGGCCGGTCACGCCCTCGACCATCTCAATCATCTTGCGGATGCTTTCTTCATAGTGCTCAAAGGCAACGGCCTTTTTCCAGTCAGCGGCGACGCCGACCTTGTTTATCGGGTAGCCCTTGAACTCCATGAGCTCGGTCACACGGCCGACGTGGCAGTCGGTCTGCTGGGTGCATATAAGGTCTGCAAGCGGGGTGATGGGGTCCATGTTCAGCTCATTGTAGCCCGCGAGAGAACGCGCCAGCGGGTTCATGAAGCGGAGCATGTAGTCAAGGACGGCCTCGGCCGGTTCGGGCTGACCGCCGCGGCAGAGAATATAGGTTTCAGCCCCGGCGGCGCGGATGAACTCTTCGGGAATGAACGTGCCCGTCCACTCGACTATTTTCGCGCCTTTCTTTTTCGCTTGGGATAGCTCGATGACTCTATCCTTTGCCAAACGATCCAGTTCTTTCAGAATTGTTTTCACTTGTGTGTATACCTCCTAATTCCAAAAAGTATTTTTGCCCTTTCGGGTTATGCCCTTTATTTTTTGCGTGTGCCCGCCTTCCATGCGTCCAAGGCCGCGCCGTAGGCCGCCGTGCACTGGGGACGGGAAATCGCAATGACCTTTTTGCCCAAAAGGTCTTCAAAGATGGTGCGTATGCCCTCGTTGTTGGCCACGCCGCCGGAGAATACAATCGGCTCGACAAACGGAATGCGCGCGCCGCGCCCCTGCGCGACGATTCTGCGCGCGATGGAATAGCCCGTCCCCGCCGCGACGTCCGCGATGGGCACATTTTGCGAAAGATGCGAGATGATCTCGCTTTCCGCGAAAATGGTGCACATGCTGCTTATTTCAACGGGGTTTTGAGCCTTCAAAATCAAGTCGGAAAGCTCGTCCATTTCTATGCCGAGCAAGCGGTGAGTGAGCACCTCGAAAAAACGCCCCGTCCCCGCCGCGCACTTGTCGTTCATCTCAAAGCGGCTGACCATGCCCTTTTCATCGAGGGAAATGACCTTGCTGTCCTGCCCGCCGATGTCGATGATGGTGCGCACACCGGGCATGATGTGCATTGTCCCGCGGGCGTGGGCGATGATTTCGGGGGTGTCCTCATTGGCGCGGGCAAAGGCCTTGCGCCCATAGCCCGTGGAAACGACATAGCCAACGTCGTCCACACTCGCGCCGAGCTTGTCGAGGGCTTCTTTCAAAACCTTTTCGCCGCTCAAATCGCGGTTGAACTCGGTCATTATGTGGGCAAAGGCGGCCTCGCTTCCGTCCTCGTGCAAAAGGACGCATTTTGACGTGGTGGAGCCTATGTCAACTCCCGCGTACAGCATTTAATCAGCTCCTTGCAATCAGTTTTTATTTATTTGACCCGCAAATTTTCAGATGAAAAAAATTTACTTGCCGGAGAGCATGTCCTCTGCCGAGCTGAGCTGGTCAATGACAAATTCGGACAAAAGGAACTCCGTGCCGCACTTCGGGCAGCGCACGCCCTCGGCATCGGGCAAATCCATTCCGCCGTAGGAGATGGAAACGTCGTCCGCGTCTTCGGTTTCAACACCGCACTTGCTGCAAATCCAAGCCATAGTTTTCAATCCTCCTTTTCTTCCGAGCCGAGAACCACTCTGTGGCTGTAAACATCGGTCACAGTGCCGTCGGAAGTGTACTCAACGTAAAACATGACGTTGTTCAGGCGCTTTTTGGCGAGGTTTTTGTCCCCGTCGATGAGCTTGCCGCCCTCGCCCTCTCCAAACGCGACAACCGCGTTGATGTCCTCTGCCGTGATGCCGCGCTCTTCCATAAGCTCGGTCACCGCATTGAGTTTAATGTCCATTGAAGCCTCCCGTAAAAGAAAATAGTGAAATAAATTTGAGGTGTAAATATTTCTGTGAAAAGAATAACACCCGCCGAGGCTTTTTGTCAATAGCTTATGACGGGTGAACGCTTTTTTCGTTGGTTTAGCTAAAAATGCGGTTCGGTTTTTGGAACTTCTCACAGACATTGAAATTTTTGAATATATGCGGCACAAAAAACACTCACGGCCGGGGGGCGAACATTTTCGAGAGGAAAAGCTCGACCGTTTCCATATATTCGCCGCGTCTGATTGCCCGAATGCCGGTGTTCATCTCCAAAAGCATGGAGTGCACGACGTAAATATACATCGAAAACGCCCTTGCCGCCTCCTGCTTTTCCTCCTCCGGCAAAGCCAGCACCAGCCGCCCGAAGGGATCATAGAACGGGCGGAGCTCGGCGTCATTGAAAAAGGTGGTGCGGCCTTGGCTGATAATATACGAGCAGAGGGCGGGCTTTTTCTGCGACAGCTCATACAGCGCCGTGGCATACGCCTTGGCGTAGGCGATGTGGCCGGGAATGCCGGAGCGGACAAGGCCGTTCATCGTGGACAAAATCTGCTCGTTAAGCTCGCCGAAGGCGCGGACAAGCACCTCGCGCAGGACGTCGTCGGCATTGTGAACGTAATTATAAAGCGTCATCGACGACACACCCATTTCCTTCGACAGACGCCGCATCGACACGGCCTCTATCCCCTCTTCGTCAATGAGCCGCTGCGCAAGGTCTATTATTTGACTTTTATCATCTATGATTTTGTTTCTTGCCATTGCTTTCGACCGTTCAAGATGTGGTTTATTTTGATATCATTGGCGATAGCCCGGATGCGCGCGACGCGGTCTTTTTGCCGCACGTTCACGCTGCTCCAAAAATCCGTCTCCATATAATAATGCGGAATGCCCGTGTTTTCCTCGACAATGCGTATGACCAGCTTGTTGAGCGCGCCCAGCCAACGGTCAAAGTAATAAAAGCCGTGGACAACGCCGTCCACCTTGCAATCCGTCAGCATTTCGGAGAGTATATTCGCCTCGTCCATCATGTTCACGGCGCTGGGATTGGTGAGCCATTGGCGAGCCATGAGACGATAAACATCGTCATCCTCGCACTTGTTGATCATGCTGGCCGTGGCAAAAAGCATGTCGCCTATCAAATTGACGCCGTTGTTCATGAATTCGCGGGTTATCCAAGGCGAGGTATAAGGGACAAAGTGGCAGGCCACGCGCGGGGAATCGGCGGGGAGAGGGCCTTGCTTTTTCGCAACGCGCTCTCTGACCTCGTCAAGCACGGTGTCAATCGCGCGGTTGAGGTACTTAAAGCCGGTGTCAAAATTGGCATGCATCATCGCGCCGAAAAGGGTGAAGTCGTTGCCGGACATGGGCTGAGGCTCATTCCCGGTGACGAGCTTTTCAAGCTCTTCTATCTTGCCGAGATAGCACAGATAATAATCCGACGCTTGGTGAATATGCTCATCGCGCACCTCGTAGCCGGTTATGGCGGATATCTCTTTTTGAGCCAAGCGGAGCTGAGAGGCGAGATAATTCACGGGGTAATCGCTGTCGGCCTCGTGAACGCCGAGCGGGACGTCCTTGGGCGCGGTCGTGAGTACGCACGTCCAGTCGCTGTTGCCGATGCACTGCAAAAGCTCTTCGGTTTTGGGCGCTTCGTTGCAGTAAAGCCCCCAGTTCCACACGACGTCCGGCTGGACGATGAGGGAATTTTGCTGTGCGTCTGCCCGCATGCAGCTTTTGCCGCAATGGGCGCAGCCCTGACTCATGCACGACCCCGCGCCGGAGGTCTGTTTGTTGAAAAATGCGGTGTACACCGAGGAGAGCAGATAATCGGGGTTAACGATGTGGAGCTTGCCGTCGGCGGCGAGCTTGTTGGCGTAAAAGCAAGAGGGGTGGCAGGGCGTGTTGCCGTAAAGAATTTTGTGCCCCATGGCTTTGTAATCGGACATGCGGCTAAGCTCGATAAGCTCGCGGATATATGCGCCGATGCACATACGCACACCTTTCAGGGACATGTCCCAATAGGTGGGAATCCATTCCTCGGCGGAAAAACGCACGTCCTCGCGCGTCAGCCCGATTCGCTTGCAGGCAAGCTCCCACTTGGGGAGCATGTCCGGCATTTCCTCATCCGTAAACTCCAGCATTCTCAAAAATTTTTCGTATATATTCATACAAAGAACCTCTCGAAAGCAAAACAAATATCAAATATTTATTTTTACACCTCACATTTATTATACATATATTTTGCGGCATGTCAAAAGAAATTTCCCTCCGCATTGTGCGGAGGGAAGTGTTTATGGCTGTGTTCGCTTATTTGTCAAAGGACAAGCCCACGGCGCGCTTGCAGACCTCTAAGATGAGCTCGGTGACGGTGGGGTGGGGGTGCATGGAGTTGAACACCTGTTCGAGGGTCATTTTGTTCTCCACGGCGACGGTCATCTCGGCGATGAGGTCGCAGGCCTCGTGGCCGAAGATTTGGCAGCCGATGATGGTGTGGTCGTCCTCGCGCGCCACGACCTTGATGACGCCCTCAGTCTTGCCGATGGCGATCATTTTCTCATTCGAGGCGAAGCCGAGAGAGCCGCTGATGGTCTTGATCCCCTTCTCCTCGGCGTCGCTCTGAGTGAAGCCGACCCATGCGATTTCCGGCTCAAGGAAGGTGGTGACGGGGATGACGTCATAGTTGATGTAATAGTCATTGCCCGCAATTGTCTCGGCGATGACCAAGCCCTGACGCTGCGCCTTGTCGGAAAGCTGAGTGCCGGTGGTGACGTCACCCGCGGCAAAGATGTTGGGGACGCTGGTGCGCATGTGCTCATCGGTGACGATTTGGCCGTTTTTCTCCATCTTCACGCCGACTTCCTCAAGACCCATGTCAAAGGTGTTGAGCTTGCGGCCGATGGCGCAGAGCACTTCCTCGGAGATGAGCTCCTCGCCGTTTGCGAGGGTGGATTTGACCATGCCGTCGGGCTGAACCTCGACGTTGGCGATGCCCGAACCGGTTTTGACGACGATGCCGCGCTTTTCAAGCGACTTTTTGACAGCGTCCGTTATCTCCTTTTCGTGCAGAGCCGGGACGAGGTCGGGCATCATCTCGACGATGGTGACTTCAACGTCAAAGGTGTTGTAGATATGCGCATACTCAAGACCTATCGCGCCCGAACCGATGATGACGATGCTCTTGGGCATGGGGCGGGAGAAATCCATAATCTCGTTGGAGGTGATGATTTTTTCGTGGTCGACGTGGAAGGCGGGGATTTCGGCGGGCTCAGAGCCGACGGCGATGTTGATATACTCGGCGGTGACGGTTTTCTTTTCCTTGCCGTTGTCGACCTCGATGGTGTGCGCGTCGACGAGGCGGGCGCGACCCTTGATGACGTCAATGCCGCGGGACTTTTTCCAAAGCAGGGTTTCAAGGCCGAAGCCGAGGTTGTTGATGACGCCCTTTCTGCGCTTGTCGATTGCCTTGAAGTCCACCGTGACGGCGGACATGTCGATGTTTATGCCGTAGGCCTTGGCTTCTTTGAGCGAGGCGTACAGATTGGTGGACGCCATGAGCGCCTTGGTGGGAATGCAGCCGCGGTTAACGCACGTGCCGCCCGAACCGTTTTTCGCGCGAGCCTCGATGATTGCGACCTTTTTGCCGCGGTCTGCCGAACGCATTGCACAGGCCGAGCCACCCGGCCCGCCGCCTATGCATACTACATCATAATCGTACATAAGAACAATCCTTTCAAGTGGTTGTGAAATTGATAACAGAGCGTATATACTTCAAATGCAAGCCGACTGAAAAATCGGCTTGCATTCATGAAGACAAAACTAAGCTGCTAAATTGCCAAGCTGACGGCAATCAGTTCTTTTTCGCCGCGCTGATGACGCCGATGACAACGGCGAGGACAGCCGCGATGACAGCCGCGACCCAGAACGCCGCGACGCTTTCCATGCCGCCGACAATGCCCGTGAGGGGATTGATGACGTAGGGGCTGCAGAACTGGCCGAAGTTCTGGACGCAGGTGGCGATGGACAGAGCCAGGCCGAGTGCGGCAGGGGGAACGGACGAGCCGACCGCGAGGAAGAACTGAGGCATGACCGTGGAGAGACCCAGGCCGTAGAGCACGCAGCCGACATAGAACATGCCGATGCTGCCGGAGAGGGCGATGACGACATAAGCCAAGGCGGTGACGAGGAAGCCGAAGGACATGGTGAACTTGCCGAAGATGGAGGCCACCTTGCCGTAAAGCAGACCCATCACGATGCCGCCGGCGCAGAAGAACGCCATGCCGAGGCCGGACGCGGAGGCGTCACCCAAGCCCTTTTCGGCAACGAGGAACGCGTTGGAGTTGGAAAAGACCTGGCCGACGACGAACACGAAGAAGCCGGCGAACATCCAGAACCACACCTTGCCGCCGAGGGTGGCCTTTTCGGCGGGCTTATCCTCAGCGGGGGCATCCTTGGTGGGCTGAACGTTGGGGATGAGAACCAGAGCCGCAATGAGGGAAACGACGCCGATGAGGTGGATATAGAAGCCGGTGTTCCAGCCCAAGCCACCGAGCATGCCGCCGCCGAAAACCATGATGGCGCAGCCGATCATCTGGAAAGCGGTGAGGTTGCCCTGAACCTTTTCGCGCTCAGCGCCCTCGAAGTTTTCGGCAACGAGAGCGGTGCACAGCACCTGAAGCATGCCAACGCCCACGCCGAACACGCCGCGCAGAACGAGGATGACGGTGAAGCTTTCCATAAAGGCAGGTGCAATGCCGCCGACGAGGAACAGCAATATGGCCACGATGGTCAGGGTCTTCTTCGAGCAGAGATCCATCACCTTGCCCATGAGCAGCGTGACAACCATAATAACAATGCAGGGAACGGACATAAGCCCCTGAACGCCGGTCTGAGACAGCTCAGGGAAGTGAGCGGCAATAGTGCCGAGGTTGCTGGCGATACCGACGACGCCCATCATGAGGATGGCGACGAGGTAAATGCCAAGCTGGACTTTATTCTTGGATTTTTCCATTGTAACATTCTCTCCCACATACAAAGATTTGTGTCAGACTCAGTCGGCGGGAGCGCGTTGCTTACAATGTACATTTCCGGGTGTGTCATTATAATACTTTCTTTTTCGAGCGGTGTCAAGAATGGCGAATTCGGGGCATTTTCACCGTTTCGGCGCATTTTTTGGAGCAAAATCCGGCGATTTTTCCTGTTCGGAGTTCGATTTTCATAACTTTGCGGATAAAAGTATACAGCGTAAATAATCAAGAATTTTCTCCGAGTTTTTGAATTTTCGGCTTTTTCAACAATTTTAAGTCAGTCATTTTTATCACAATACACAAAAATACGTTTCCGAGCAAAAAAGACTTGATTATTTACAGTGTACGTGATATCGTTATTATTGTGTCAAGGCTTAGTCGGAGCTTTCGTGATGAAAGCTGCGCATGTCGCTGTAATCCGGTACAATTTATTCTAAGGAGGTCTCTTTGTGAAGGAGATTATGCAGGAACTTGACAGACTCTCCGGCAAGCGTCCGTTGGAGATAGTCAAAGCAAAGAAAAACGGCAAGAAGGTCGTTGAATATTTCGGCGACTTCATTCCCGAACAGTGGATTGTCGCGGCGGGTATGGATCCGTTCCTTATCTGCAAGGGCGGCGACCCCCAACCCCCTGAGGCAACCCTCGACTACATGCTGCGCTTCATGAACCCGCTGGCCGCGACGATGGCCGGTTCTTATCTGATGAACCTCGACCCCGTCATGTCCGTCGCCGACTGCGTGGCAATTCAGCAGTCCGACTGCCACTATGGCCGTATGTCCGAGATTCTTGAGTTCAAGGGCGTCCCCGTTTACAAGGTGGGTGTCCCGGCGGACAATGTCGTCGGCATTTCTCAGGAATACTACCGCAAGGAGCTGAAAGAATTTCGCGAAAAGCTGGAAGAGATCGCAGGGCACGCCATCAGCGATGACGACATCCGCGCCCAGTACGCAAAGACCAACAAGATAAACGAGCTTCTGCGCAAAATCGACGCTCTGCGCAAGCAGGACAATCCCCCCATCACCTTCAGCGATTTCATAAAGCTCAACCACTACACCTATCGTCTGAGCTATGACGAAAGCATTGCGGCACTTGAGAAGATTTATGACCATCTCAAGGACGCACCCGGCGCACACAAGGCAGACGCCCCGCGCATCCTCATCATGGGCCGCGCCGTGGCACTGGGCGACTACATGGTGCCGAGCATCATCGAGGCCTCCGGCGGCTCGATAGTCGGCGAATTCCTCGACGAGGCCATCCGCCCGTTCAACTGCGACATCGACCTTGAGGGCGACGTCATCGACGCTTACGCCGCCGCAATGTACGACAAGAAAGTTCCCATCACCATCTTCCAGCCGTCTTGGGACACTCGCTTTGAACACCTTGAAAAGCTCATCAAAGAGTACAGAATCGACGGTATCCTTTGGTATCAGCTCGCGTTCGACGAAATCTATGACATGGAGTTCACCGTTCTGCGCGCCAAGCTCGCCAAGATGGGCATGCCCGTGATGAAGCTGGAATCCTCTTATGAGTACTCCCGCGAGGCAATGGCGCCTCTCACCACCAGACTTGAAAGCTTTGTTGAGAGCATAAAGGAGGCAAAATAATGGCCAGAGATATCAATCGTGAGTTGCTTGAGCTTGCCGCATTTGAAGGCGAAGAGCTTGAAAGCTTTCTCCCCATTTGGAAGGTCACCGCAGAGAAGTTGAAGCTCACCGATGAGATAATCACCTTCTCCGTTGACACCTACATTCCCCAGAACTGGGACATCAAGTACCTCGGCGTGCGCAAGATGATCGGCGCGTACCTGCGCGAGATCGCCGAAATCGTCGACACCCCGAACAAGAAAGAAAAGGGCGTCAAGATAGTTTACGGCATTCTGCCCGCCATCGCAAACTACTATTACGCAGTCAAAGAGGCCGGCGGCGACAACGTGTTCATCGGCTTCCCCGACCTGCTGATGGTCAACACGCTCAACTCCTTCTTCCACAGCGCGGCCCCGTTCCTGAACGAGGCTGAAAAGCAGGGCTTCACCTACGGCTGCCGCCACTGCCCGCTCAACAAGATGCGCGTCGCGGCCTACACCACCGGCACCATCGCCGCGCCCGACATCATTTGGAGCTGGGGCTTCAACTGCGACGAAGGCCCGAAGACCGACGAGTTCATCCAGGGCATCACCGGCAAGCAGTGGCACTACCACGTGTCCCGCGTGCCGCACGACGGCCGCTTTGACGAGCAGGAAGACCTCATCGAGGATCGCGTCCGCTTCATGTCCGAGCAGATGAAGCTCGGCGTCAAGGCCATCGAGGAGGCCACCGGCCTAACCATCACCGACGAGCACCTCGCCGCCGCCAACAAAAAGGCCGGCGCAATGGGCTTCAAGGCCGGCATGCTCACCCAGATGTGCACCACCGCCAATCCCCCCGTTCTCGGCGGCGAAACGCTCACCATGCTTCAGCAGTGCCTGACCGTTCCGTTCAACACCGGATTCAAGTATCTTGAAGAGGCCATCGACATCCTCATCAAGGAAATCCGCAAGGCCATCAAGAACGGCGAAGGCGTCATGCCCAAGGACACCCCGACCGTCGGCTACTACAACCTGCCGTTCTGCGTTCCCTGGGTCGGCAAGTTCTTCCGCGACAACGGCGTCATCGGCACGTTCTCCCACGCGCTCACTCAGTCCAAGCTGGAGATGAGCCCGGTGGATTACCCCGACGATCCTTGGCTGAGCGCGGCTCAGATGTGGTCTCGCAACGGCATGTGCCGCAACCTCAAGGGCGAGGCGGAGTCCATGTCCGAAAAGGTTGAGATGTGCCACCCCGACGGCATGATACTCGGCTTCTTCGACTTTGACCGCTGGCTGGGCGCGCAGCAGAAGATCATGGCCAAGCTCGTTGAAGAGCGCACCGGCGTGCCCTCTTACTACATCGAGGCCGACTTCTGGGATGACCGCGACTACAGCCCCGAATCCCTCAAGACCAGAATCGAATCCGTCTGCCAGATCATTCACGCCCGCAAGGCGATGAAAGACGCTCAGGAAGGCTGATTCACAAGCTAAAACCCGAAAAAGCCCGCCGATGGCGGGCTTTTTTCGGAATATGAATTGATTGCAGAGGTTGTCAAGATGAAAAGCGAAGTATTATGCGACGCAAGCTCGCGCGCGTTCAGCGAAAAGCTGATGCGGCTGAAAGAGGATTACGAGCGCCGTTCGAGCGCCCTTGCGGATATGGTGAGCCGGGCGAACGGCGACGAGGCGGAGAGCGCCCTCGCCGCTTGGCAAGAAAGCATAAGCGATGACCGCGAGGCCGTGAAGCGCGCAATTGACGAGTGCATGGGCGCGGTCAGGGTTTTGAGCGGGAAAATCGCCGAGGGGCGGCTTTCGCTTCAAAACGAGCAGATAATCGCCGATGTGAACGCCTGCGAGGAGGGCATACTCTCCACGCTGACCGCCTTGCAAAAGCAATGCGCGGCGTCGCTGCAAAGGCTGTTCGCGCTGGGCATTCCCGCGCTTGCGAAAAAGCACCCCGGCGAGCGCGGCAAAGCGCTTTTGAGCGCGTTTGAGGAGAGCACGGAGCTGGCGCAGTTCATGTCAAACGAGCTGCAGGCCATGGCGATTTACCTCAAGGAGCACTACAAAACCGTCACTCACCCGCTGGACGAGAACCACCCGGAGTAAGCGCTCACCCGGCGGCAATTTGCGCGATGCGGTTTTCAAGCGAGCCGAACATGGCGTTTTCGCTCCAGAAATCCGCATCAAGCACGGCGGTTTTTATGCCGTGCTTTTCGCGCAATATTTTGCGTTGGAGCGGCACGGACGCACCGAGGCAGCGGTCAAAGGCGAAAGCGCCGGTGAGATAGGTGTCGGCATGCCAAAGGCGCATTTCGCGCGCGATTATGTCGCACTGCACCTCCGGCGAGGCGCGACCCATGAGCGTGTCCACCCAAGCGGCGGTCATCTGCGCCATGTCAAAACCCGCCGCACTGCCCGCCGTGCAAAACGCCGCGCCGCCGACAAGCTCCGCCCCGGCGTCTCTGAAAAGGCGGTCAATACCCGGCTGGAGAAAGGGAATGAAATAGCAATATATCCGCTTCATGCCGGGCGTGCGCGCCGCGGCATTTTCCATTTCACCCGCAAGCACTTCAAGCGCGGCGACAAAGCGCTCCATGCGCGGCGTCGTCATGAGCATGACGGATTGGGCAAGGGCGAAGCTGTTGCCGCAAAGCACTTCGTATTCCTCGCGGCGGCAAAGCTGTTCAAGGCACTTTTGAGCGCGCAAAAGCCGCCCGTAAAGCGCGAACGCGGCCTGCATGTCAGCGCGCGTCACGCATACGCCGAGGGTCTTCTCCACGCGCGCGTAAAATTCGCGCGCGAAGCGCTCGGTGTCGCCATAGGAAAAGCAGGCCGTCAGGGTCTGCGTTTTTTGACCCGCGCTCTCCCCCACCTTGGCGCACTCATCGCACAGCACCGAAAACTGAAGCTGATACTCCGGCGCGGCGACGCCGGGCAAGGTGAGCAGGCGCTCACGCATAACATTAAGCCCACAACGGCGCTTGGCGCAGCTTGCAAGGCTCATCGGCTCTGCATAATCAAGAATGCCGCGCAGCATAATCTGCGCGAAAAAGGCCGAGGACGAAAATGCAAGGCGCTCCCCCGCCGCGTTTTGCAAGGCAAGCAGCGCGCACGTCGGCGCAGGAACTGTGACCTCACAGCGCGCCGCGCCGTGAGGCGAAAAGCACTCGGCAAACTCCTCGATACAGGCCGCAAGCAGCATGCGCACGCCCTTATAGTAAAGCGCGTGGTGTCCCGGCAAGAGCGCGGCGGCGCGGCGCACGGCTCTTTCATCAAGCTCAAAAAATTCCGCGCCGCGGCAAAGCGCGGCTATGTCCACCGTGCACTCCGGCAAGAGCGCACATAATTCTCGAAATGCTTTTTCCATTATGCGTTCACCTGAAAGCGATAAAACCGCCGGTATCCCGGCGGTTTTGTTGTAATAGCTTACTTATTGGCCTTGTTGTACTCACGCAGTGCCCTGATGGCCGCGCCGAGGGCAGCCGTGGACTGCGGGAGGTCGATCGCCTTGACGGGCTTGTGCAGAAGCGAGGCAAAAATATCGGTGATGGCCTCGTTGTTGGCGACGCCGCCGGAGAAAACGATCGGCTCTTCATAGGGGATCTGCGCGGCTCTGCCCATGGCGAGAACGCGCTTGGCGATGGAGCGCCCCGTGCCCGCGGCGATGTCCGCCACGTTCTCTTTCTGAGAAAGATAAGAGATGATTTCGCTTTCGGCGAAGATGGTGCACATGCTGCTGATGTTGCAGGGCTTGGTGGACTTTTTCATGAGGTCGGAAAGCTCGTCCATCTCGATGCCGAGGAGGCGGTGAGTGAGCACCTCGAAGAAGCGCCCCGTGCCGGCCGCGCACTTGTCGTTCATCTCGAACTTCGTGACCGTGCCGAACTCGTCAAGCTCGATGACCTTGCTGTCCTGCCCGCCGATGTCGATGATGGTGCGCGCAGTGGGCTCAACCTGATGCGTGCCGATGCCGTGGGCGATTATTTCGGGGATGTCCATATCCGCGCGCTGGAACGCCTTGCGCCCATAGCCGGTGGAGACGATGAACTTCACGTCCTCCGCCGATGCGCCGATTTCCTCAAGCGCGGCGTTGAGCACCTTTTCGCCGCTCATGTCGCGGTCAAACTCCGTGTAATCGCGGTGAAAGACCTTTATCTCTTTATTTTCGTCGATGATGACGCACTTGGATGTCGTGGAGCCGATGTCCACGCCGGCAAACAAATTCATGACAATCCTCCGGGATATTACTTGCCGGACAGCATCTGCTCCGCGCTGGCGAGCTGGTCGACAACATACTCGCTTTCAAGATACTCGGATTTGCAGTTCGGGCAACGCAGACCCTCGGCCTCGGGGAGATTCATGTCGCCGAACGTGATTTGGATATCGTCAACCTCTTCCATCTCTGCCTTGCAGACAAAACATTTCCACTTGCTCATTTTATTTCTCCTTTACTCCTCGTCTTCCTCGAATTTGACCATGTGGCTGTAAACGTCGAGAATTTCAGCCCCGTCGGCGGTCAAAACGTATTCCACATAGCCGGAGAACTTCCCCATGCGCTTTCTGGCGAGGAAATGCTCTTCGCCTTCGATATAGAGCTTCTTTCCGGTGCTTTCCGCATAGTCAAGAATCTCGCGCACGTCGCTTTCTTTAACTCCGCGCTCCTCCATGAGCTCGGCAACGTCGCCGCTGATGGCAAGGTTTGCTGTCTTAAAGTCCATTTGTCATACCTCCATACCGATTGTTGTTGTAATATGGGCTTTTTATGCTCAAACCACGGCACAGAGGCGCAGGCTCATCGGCGCGCTTTCTTCACGCGCTTGATGAAGCTGTTGATTTGGTTTCTCTTGGCCGTGAGTTTTTCCGGGGAATAATCGTAATCCGTTTCAAGCTTGACGCTGGGCACGCCCATTTCGCCGAGCCATTTGGACACGCAGGAATACTCCATGTCGTATATCTCATCATGCGCGAGCTGATACCACACCACGCCGGAGATGCGGTATTCCTCAATGAGCGCGCGTATGCGCTCAAAGCGGATTCTCCACGAGGGCTGGAAGGAGTTGATGGGAAGCGCCATGGTGTAGCGGCTTCGCGCGAAGTTTTCGATCAAATCGCCGTCCAAGGCGACGTCGCTGTCGGACACGCAGGCGCATTCGTCCAGCACCTCCGCCACGATGGGGCAGCCCGTGTCGTCGATTATGCGCAAAATGTCATAATCGCCGGCGGGGACGGCGCGCATTATTATCATAAGACGCGGCTCGCTCTCGTCAAAAAGCGCGGGGGCGGCCTTGACCGCGGCGACATAGTCCTCAAGCGCGCGCACAGCCTCCTCGTCATTCAAAAGGAAGCTCATCCGGTGAAGCTTTGCGATTTCCTCAAACCTCACGGGGATGGCGTCGCGGCGGCGCAGGTCTTTCACCTCGCGCATACATGCCTTGAGGCGGTTGGAAAGCTCAAAATATGAGCGCGCGAGAGCCATGTCCGGCTCGCGCCCGGTCAACTCGCCGACTTTGGCGAGCATGGCGCGCAGAGAGCCGAGGTAATAATCAAAGGATATTTTCTTTTGCCAATCGACCGGAACGCCGATTTTGAACACGTTTATCCCCTTGTACTCCATAAGCTCGCTCATGCGGCTCATGTGGCTGTCGGAAAAGGCCGTCACGACGAGGTCGGCCTTTGCCTCCAAGCCGTCGGTCATGCCGGAGATATATGACACGCTTGCGCGCGCAAGGGGATTGATGCATTCCAGCGTGTCGTTCACGGCCGCCTCCGCCGGGGCATACTCGCCCCCGCGGCATATCATGAACGCATTCGCACCCGCCGCGCGGATAAGCTCCGCCGGGACAAAGGTGGAGCTGTAGGCGACAAGGGGCTTGCCCTGCCGCTTTTCGTCCTCCATACGCCGGATATGCTTTTGTTCTATATCTGAAAGCCGGTTAAAAATTTGTTGAGTCATTTACAGCGCCTCCTATTATAATCAAGAACACGCCAAAATGTACGCCGTAAACTTTACTATTTATAATACACTCTTGTCTTATAAATGTCAAGCACATATTTGCTTACGCGCGTATTTCGGCGTTTGCCAAATTCTTGGCAATAGAGCTGTGCGAATCACTTGATGCACTTTTCCAGATAATAATCAATCAGCTCGCCGTACTCCGTTTCGGTGAGAGTGTTTGTGCCAGCCGAAATCTGATAGGACACGGAGAATATTATCATCTCGAACAGACGATAGCCTGTCTCATTCGTGCTCAAATCGCGCTGGGTTGCCTTGGCTCTTTTCATAAGCTTTTGGACGTTGTTGTAAAACGGCCTCACCTCGGCGTCCTCGCTGAACATCTTTTGACCCTCGCCGAACATGTATGTATACACATTGCTGTTTTTAATTGAAAAGCGGTAAATACTCATGGCGATGGTTTTGCAAAAGTGCAGCTTGTCCACCGGCGACGGCAGGGTGCTCAGCTCGGCGAACACAGCGGCATAAAGCCTGTCAAAGCCGTTTATGAGTATGCGCTTTTTTATATCCTTGAGATTTTCGACGTAGTTATATATCGTCATGGGAGAGACACCGAGCTCTTTGGCGATGTTTCTTATCGAAAGCGACTCTATGCCCTCCCGGTCGACAATCCCGATTGCAACGCGGAAAATTTCTTCCTTCCCGCACAGTACCTTTTCACGTGACATTTGGCATTCACCCTTGCTATATCGAAAAATATTGATATCCCGTTCACATGCCGGATATCTTCAGACAGCTGCAGATGCTTCGGATAATGGAGTTTCTGTCCTCGATGGAGTACTTGCTGCCGTCCCAAAATTCGCCCTCAAGGTAGAAATGCGGCACGCCGGTGGCGTCCTCAATGAGGCGAATCATGGTTTTGTGCAGCGCGCCTATCCAGCGGTCAAACTCGTAAAAGCCGAACAGCGCGCCGTCAAACGAAAAGCTTTGCAAATGCCGGGTGACAATCTTCGCGGCGTTTTTCATGTTGACCGCGTCCGGGCACATCAGACATATCCGCGCCGCCGCGACATAGGGGTCATCATCGTCCTTTATCGCCTCTTCAATCCAGCTGGCAAGCGGGAACATGCGGCCGAGGGAGAGATTGACGCCGTTTTCGCGGAACGCCTTGTCAATCCATGGCAGATTCATCGGCGCGAAGTGGCAGGCAAGGCGGGGCGAGCCTTTCGGCAATATGCCCTCGCCGCGGCTTATGCACTGCTGCACCTCGTCAATCATGGTGTCGAGCGCGTCGATGACATAAGACATGTCGGCAAAGCACACTTGCAGATTCATGCAGAAAAGTGAAAGCTCAATGCCGCTTATGGGCTGGGGGTCCGCAGTCACGACAAGCTTCGTGAGCTTTTCCACGCGGCGGAGGTATTCAAGATATTCGTCTATTGCCCGGCGCATGTCCCCATCCGTCACCTCAACGCCCGTCAACTCACTCACGCGCTGCTGGGACTCGCGGATTTGCGCCGCAAGGAAATTGACGCGGGCGGGGTTTTCCGCCTCTATCTCGCCGAGCGGCGCATCGTGCGGAATGGATGTGAGCACGTCGCTTGCCTCGTTGCGCTCGCTCAGGCAGTCTATAAGCTCTTCGGTTTTCGGCCCTTCGTTGCAATAAAGCCCCCATGTCCACGTCACCGTGGGCGTGGGAATTTTGCGCGCGGTGCTTGTGGCCGCGCGAATGCAGTTGAGCGCGCAGTGGCTGCACGTTTGGCTGAGGACGGGCTTGTCCTGCAAATTGTTCTGCGGCTTGCCGAAAAACGCCTGCCACAGCGTCGTCATTATAAAATCAGGGTAGGCCACGAAAAGCTGCCCCTTGCCCGCGAGCTTGTTGGCGTATACGCCGGGGAAGGAGGAAATGTTGTTTGAATACATCACCTTTTTCCCCTCGGCAAGGTATTGCGGCAGCTTGGCAAGCTCCGCCGCCTCTCTGATGCAGGCCGCGATCATCTTTCTCACGCCCTGAAGCGAAATATTCCAATATTGGGGTATCCACTCGTCGCAGGCATAACGGACGTCATCGTCCGTCAGTTCAAGGAGCTTCGCCGCGGCAATCCATTCGGGCATGAAGCTCTCCAGCTCCTCGCCCTCCCAGCCGAGCATCCGCAAAAACCGTCTGTTTATTTGTCTGTCCATATCCCGCCTCCAAGGCTCATTATTTACGCATGTATAGTATTATATCAAACATCACACAGTAAATCAATGATTGTTAATTATTTGTGTAAGGGTAATTGGGATTTTTGCGCGTTGTTTGTTTTTCAATGGCATTTTCATTGAGCTTTGCAGCCGGAAGTCGGAAAAAGCTTTGGACGACGCGAATTGCAGAGTATAGAAACAGCGCACTGCCATTGATTGAGACGGCAGTACGCTGCTTTATGCTTTGTTCTATTGGGTTCTCACTTCTTGCCCTTTATGTACTCGTCGATGCTCTTGGCGCCGGCTTTGCCTGCGCCCATGGCGAGGATGACGGTGGCAGAGCCGGTGACGGCGTCGCCGCCGGCGAAGACGCCTTCGCGCGCGGTTTTGCCGCCCTCGTCGGCCTCGATGCCGCCCTTGCGGGTGAAGGTCAAGCCCTCGGTGGTGTTGCGGATGAGCGGGTTGGGGCTCGTGCCGATGGCAATGATGACCGCGTCAACGTCGAGAATCCAGTTCGAGCCTTCCACGGGCACGGGCTTGCGGCGCCCCTTTTCGTCCGGCTCGCCCAGCTCCTGCTTTTGAAGCTCAATGCCGGTGACGTGCC
>CAZUSM010000005.1:0-34211 GCA_964623675.1 uncultured Oscillospiraceae bacterium | reverse complement strand
GCCCCAACACCTTCATCGTCTCCTCCCGCATTGACTGGACCCCGTACTTCACCTACGCCATGACCGCCGCCATGAACGGCGAGGCCATTGACACCGACTGGACCGGCACTCTTTCCACCGGCTCTGTCGTCCTCACCGACGTCAACACCGACGTTGCCGCTGCCGGCACTGTCGAGAAGATCGCCGAGGTCAAGGCCGCTCTCGAAGCGGGCGAGACCCACGTCTTTGACGCTGCCACCTTCACCGTCGGCGGCGAGGCTCTCACCTCTTACATGGCCGACGTCGACACCGACGCCGCTTACACCGCCGACACCGAGGTCATCCTCGACGGTTACTTCCACGAGAGCG
Source organism: uncultured Oscillospiraceae bacterium (assembly GCA_964623675.1). Classification (GTDB taxonomy): domain Bacteria; phylum Bacillota; class Clostridia; order Oscillospirales; family Oscillospiraceae; genus Limivicinus. The sequence goes on along the minus strand of CAZUSM010000005.1, from coordinate 33,863 downwards.
AGTTCCGTTCCGCCCCGTACTTCGACCTGCGCATCGACGGCATCTCCCTCCTCGACGAGAACTACGGCTGATATCCCCCAGTCCCTTGCAATTGACAATAATGAGAGACCCGGCACCCGCCGGGTCTCTCATGAGCGATTTTTTCATTATAATATCAACACTTTGACACCGTAAAGGAGAGTACAGCGACATAATCCCCCGCCGTGCTGCCCTTTGCGGTATTATTGATTAGTTAGGAGTGAGCTGCCCTTGGACAACAAGACACCCGCCGTGCAAATGCGCAACATCACCAAGACCTTCGGCTCTGTCGTGGCGAACGACAAAGTCTGGCTCGACATTTACAGGGGAGAGATTCTCGCCCTGCTCGGTGAGAACGGAAGCGGCAAAACCACGCTGATGAACATGCTCTCCGGCATCTACTTCCCCGACGAGGGTCAAATCTCCATCGACGGCAAGGAAGTCGTCATCCGCTCGCCCAAGGACGCGTACACCCTCGGCATCGGCATGATTCACCAGCATTTCAAGCTGGTTGACGTGCTCACCGCGGCGGAGAACATCGTCCTCGGCCTCAACGAGCCGGGGCGGCTCGACCTCAACCGCGTGGCCGCCAAGGTGGAGGAGATATGCTCGCTCTATGGCTTTGAGGTTGACCCGAAGCAGAAGATTTATGACATGTCGGTCTCCCAAAAGCAGACTGTCGAAATCGTCAAGGCGCTTTATCGCGGGGCTGACATACTCATCCTCGATGAGCCCACCGCTGTTTTGACCCCGCAGGAGACGGACAAGCTGTTCGCCGTGCTGCGCAACATGCGCGACGCCGGCAAGGCCGTTGTCATCATCACGCACAAGATGCACGAGGTGGAGGCGCTGTCCGACCGCGTGGCGATACTGCGCCACGGCCAGTTCATCGGCGACATGCCCACGAAGTCCACCAACGCGCAGGAGATGACCAACATGATGGTCGGCCACGCCGTTTCCCTCAACATCTCCCGCCCCGACCCGGTTGACCCCAAGCCCCGCATTGAGGTCAAAAACCTCACCGTGCGCAGCATCGACGGCATTGTCAAGCTCGACGATGTGTCCTTCACCGCCAACTCCGGCGAGATTTTGGGCATCGCGGGCATCTCCGGCTGCGGCCAAAAGGAGCTTTTGGAGGCCATCGCGGGTCTCCAGCCCATTGAAAGCGGCTCGATAAATTATATAGAAGACGACGGCAGCCGCGAAGAGCTCGTCGGGCGTGACCCGCTTGCCATCGCGGAGCTCGGCGTGGCGCTGTCGTTCGTGCCGGAGGACAGACTCGGCATGGGTCTCGTCGGCAGCATGGACTTGGCCGACAATATGATGCTCCGCTCGTTCCGCAAGGGGCGCGGCGTGTTCACCGACAGAAAAAGCCCCAAAAAGCTCGCACAGGACGTCGTCAGTGAGCTTGAGGTCAGCACCCCCGGCATCACCACGCCCGTGCGCCGTCTCTCCGGCGGCAACGTGCAGAAGGTGCTCGTCGGGCGCGAAATCGCCTCCGCGCCGACGGTGCTCTTGACGGCTTACGCCGTCCGCGGGCTGGACATCAACTCCTCCTACACCATTTATGACCTCATCAACCGCCAAAAAGAAGCGGGCGTCGCGGTGATATACGTGGGCGAGGATTTGGACGTTTTGCTTGAGCTGGCCGACCGCATTTTGGTGCTGTGCTCCGGCAAGGTCAGCGGCATTATCCCCGGCCGCGGCGCGAAGAAGCGCGACGTCGGCATGATGATGACAAAGCTGGGAGGGAACAGTGCACATGAATAACAAAACCAACGCGCCCCTTTTCCATATCGTCAAGCGCGGCGCACTGCCGTGGTACAAGGCGTGGGGCATTCGCCTTTTGGCCATCGTGCTCGCGCTCGTCGTCTCCGCGCTCGTCACCACCGTCACCACCGGGCTCGACCCCATCAAGATTTACGCCACCATACTCTCCGGCGCATTCGGCACGGCGCGCCGCTGCTGGATTACGGCGCAGAACGTGGCGATACTGCTGTGCATCTCCCTCGCCGTCACCCCGGCGTTCAAAATGCGCTTTTGGAACATCGGCGCTGAGGGTCAGGTGCTCGCGGGCGGCCTCGCCGCCGCCGCGTGCATGAAGTGTCTTGCGGAAGTTATGCCCAACGCGGCGCTCATCGGCGTCATGGTCATCGCCTCCGTCGTCGCGGGCGCGATTTGGGCGGGTATCCCGGCCATTTGCAAGGCCAAATGGGGCACGAATGAGACGCTGTTCACCCTCATGATGAACTACGTCGCCACGCAGCTCGTCGCGTTTTTCGTCATCGTGTGGGAAGTGCCCAAGGGCGCGGGTCAAATCGGCATCATCAACCAGAGCACCGAGGCCGGCTGGCTGCCCGTGGTGGGCAACAAGTATCTTTTGAGCATCCTCGTCGTCGCGGCGCTCACGCTTTTTGTGTATATCTATCTCAATTATACCAAGCACGGATATGAAATCGCCGTCGTCGGCGAGAGCGAGCGCACCGCGCGCTATGTCGGCATCAAGGTCGACCGCGTCATCGTGCGCACCATGCTCCTCTCCGGCGCAATCTGCGGCGTGGCGGGTCTGCTGCTCGTCGGCGGCATCAACCACACCGTTTCCACCACCATCGCCGACGGGCGCGGCTTCACGGCGGTTCTCGTGTCGTGGCTGGCGCAGTTCAACCCCGTCATCATGATTTTCACCAGTCTCTTGATAGTTCTGCTCGACCGCGGCGCGGGCGAAATTGCCACCCAGTTCATGCTCAACCAGTCGTTTTCCGACATCATCACCGGCATAATCTTGTTTTTCATCATCGGCTGTGAATTTTTCATCGGCTATAAGATCAGCTTCAGAAAGTCCGCAAAGGAGGGTGAAAACAATGTTTGATTTTGTCTCTTTCATTCCCAGAGCCGTTGCGCAGGGCATTCCGCTTCTTTTCGGCAGCACCGGCGAAACCCTCACCGAGAAATCCGGCAACCTCAACCTCGGTATCCCCGGCATCATGTACGTCGGCGCGATCAGCGGCGTCATCGGCGCGTTTCTCTATGAACAGGCCTGCGGCTCGGCCGAGAACATGAACACCGTGCTCACCGTGCTCATCCCGCTGCTCTCCACGCTGCTCGGCTCGCTGTTGATGGGGCTCATCTATTGCTTCCTCACCGTCACCCTGCGCGCCAACCAAAACGTCACCGGCCTTGCAATGACCACCTTCGGCGTCGGCATCGGCAACTTCTTCGGCGGCTCGCTCATCAAGCTCACCGACAGCGAAGTCCCGTCCATCGCCCTTTCCGCCACCAGCCGCGTGTTCAGCAAGTCTCTCCCCGTGGCCGAGTCCCTCGGCGCTGTCGGCAAGCTGTTCCTCTCTTACGGCTTCCTTGCGTACCTCGCCGTCGTCATCGCGCTCGTCGCGTCTTATGTGCTCAATCACACCCGCGTCGGCCTCAATCTCCGCGCCGTGGGCGAAAGCCCCAACACGGCGGACGCCGCCGGCATCAACGTCGGCCGGTATAAATACGTCGCCACCTGCGTCGGCAGCATGATCGCCGGCCTCGGCGGGCTTTACTACGTGATGGATTACGCCTGCGGCGTTTGGTCGAACGACGCCTTCGGCGACCGCGGCTGGCTCGCAATCGCTCTCGTCATCTTCACCGTCTGGCGGCCGAGCCTGAGCGTCCTCGCGTCCATCCTCTTCGGCGGGCTTTATATCCTGCACATTTTCATCCCCACCGGCACAAATCTCGCCGTCAAAGAGCTGTACAAAATGCTCCCCTATATCGTCACCATAATCGTCCTCGTCGCCACCAGCATGCGCAACAAACGCGAAAACCAACCGCCCATGTCGTTAGGCTTGGCGTACTTCCGCGAGGAACGGTGAGGGAAATAGCGAGATACTATCACACTGGGCTATAGCAAAATAGATTGTTCTAAAAACTAAGCCAATAAAAACTCCGAAAACCTGTAAATCAGACAGGCTTCCGGAGTTTTTTTGTGCGTCTTTCGCAAAAATAAGGCAAATTTTCTATTATGCTACAGCCCTTTTATTCAATCTCCGTGTGAGCGGGCGGGTTGTTGCTTTTCAGGTTGAGGTGCTCACAGCGACGCGCGATATACAATAGAAGTCAGAAGCTGTGTTTTTACGGGGACGGCGTTTTTGTTGTTCATAATATGGATCAATCGCTCCACGGCGAGCTGGCCCATCTCCTGCTTGGGAACATTTATAGTCGTCAGAGGGGGATTGATAATGTCGCAGTTGGAGACGTTGTCAAAGCCTATGACCGCTATATCCTCAGGCAGCTTATATCCAAATTCGCGGAACGCCCGAATTGCGCCGATTGCGATCATGTCATTATCCGCAAAATAACAGTCGGCAAGCTCCGCGCCGGAGGCCAGAATGGCCTTCATGTCATTATACGCGCCCTCAACAGACGGACTAAGGCTGTGCACAATCGACTTGGATGTCGAAAAGCTGTTCTTTCTGATGGCTTTATAAAAGCCGTCCGCCCTCTCGTCAAAGTTCCCTATGGGGTATGACGAGCGGAGATATCCCGGCTGTGTGCCGCGAGCCTTGATGAGCGTATCCGTCGCGAGATAAGCGCCTTGAATATTGTTTATCAGGACATAGTCCCGGCAGATGTTTTCAAAGTATGTATCGAGGATAACAAGGGGGACGCTGATGCTTTCAAAGGGGGCAAAGTCCTCCTCTTTCATCTCCGTGGCAAGCAGAACTATCCCATCCGTGCCGGAGGCAACAAGCTCGTTGATTTCGGAAAATGTGTTTCGGCTTTCATAAACATAGCGCATATCCATGGAAAAGCCATGCTTTCGGCAGGTCGTTGCAATGCCCTCCGTAAGGCTTGAGAAGAACGGCGTGTCGTCAACGACAGAGCCGTCGGCTTTTTTGAACAGCACAAAGGATATCCGCCGCTGAACGCTCTCTTTCGGCTGAGGCGTGCCCGAAGTGTAATTATATTCTTTTGCCGCGGCGAGAACGCGCTGGCGTGTCTCATCACTGACGCCGGGCTTGTTGTTGAGCGCAACAGAAACCGCAGCAGGCGAAAGACCCAATATTCGTGCAAGCTCTTTTGCTGTGACTGACATATACAATCACCTCGCAATTCATCTAAAATCATCTATACAATGTTAAACCGACAAAGCATCGGCGAGAATTTGCAAAAACATTAACGCTGGAAAATATCACTATAATAGTATACCAACAGCAGGGCTTGCATGTCAAGAAATAAGCTGCAATTTGTGCATAAAATCTCAAAATGAGCAACATTTTCATGCGAACCCGTCTTTTTTCTGTTTGCGGCAGCGGCACCGGGGCGCACCCCGGCGCCGCTGCTTCCGGGTTCAGTCGTCCTCGACTTCGATATAACCCATCTTCCCGGCGACAGGGAGCTCTTCCCCGGCCTCGACGGAAATGCGCAGCACGCCGCTCACGGGTGCTTCAAGATTGTTGGTGATCTTGTCCGTCTCGACGGTGGCGATGGCCTCGCCCTCGTTGACGAAGTCGCCGTCGTTTTTCAGCCAAGAGGCAACAGTGCCTTCGGTCATGGTCATGCCCATCTTGGGCATCTGAACTCTTACTCTTGTCATTTCGGATTACCTCTTATTTCACCAGATTTTTTACTGCGTCGACTATCTTGTCTGCATTGGGCAGATACTCAAACTCCAGCGCGGGAGTAAACGGGGAGGGGCAGTCGGGCGCGGTGACGCGCACGATGGGCGCTTTGAGGGCGTCAAAGGCTTTTTCGGAGACAACGGCGGCAACCTCTGCGCCGAAGCCGCAGACGCGGGTGGCCTCATGCACGATGACAAGGCGGCCGGTCTTTTTGACGGAATTGAGGATGGTCTCCTCATCAAGGGGCTTGATGGAACGCAGGTCGATGACCTCGGCATCTATTCCTTCATCTGCAAGCGCATCCGCCGCCTGCATGGAATCCAACACCATCTTCGACCAGGAAATGATCGTGACGTCCTTGCCCTCGCGCAGGACATTGGCCTTGCCGATGGGAACGACGTACTCGCCCTCGGGCACTTCGCCCTTCTTGGCCATGAGCAGCTTGTGGGAGATGAAAACAACGGGGTTGTTGTCGCGGATGGCGGAGGTGAGCAAGCCCTTTGCATCGGCGGGATTGGAGGGGATGACGACCTTGACGCCGGGCGTATGCGCCACAAAGGCCTCAAGCATCTGAGAGTGCTGCGCCGCCGCGCCGACACCGCCGCCGGCCGTGGTCTTGATGACCATGGGGACACTGAGCTTGCCGCCGTTCATATAGCGCATCTTGCCGGCCTGATTGAGTATTTCGTCCATTGCAACGCCCATGAAGTCCATGTGCATTATTTCCACAACGGGGCGCAGACCGCATGCCGCAGCACCGACCGCATGGCCGATGATGGCCGTTTCGCTGATTGCCGTGTCGACAACGCGGCGGCTCTCCGCGCCGTGCTTGCCGTCAAACTCCTCCCAAAGGCCCTTGTCTTCCCCAAAGTCGCCGCCGCGGAAGCCGACGTCTTCACCGGCCAGATATACTTCGGGGCAGCGTTTCATTTCGTTTTCAAGCGCATCATGTATTGCTTTGCCAAAAGTGATCTTACTCATTTTATCAAATCCTCCTTATTCTGCATATATATCCTGCAAAAGAGCATCGGCTTCGGGATAGGGTGCTTGCTCCGCCTCGGCAATGGCCTCGGTGATGAGCGCGTCGGCATCATCGGAGATCATGTCAAGCTCGGCCTGAGTGCACACGCCTTCCGCAAGAAGCTTCGCCGCCGCCGCAGGGATGGGGTCGCGCTTGAGCCACTCGGCCTTTTCCTCTTCGGTGCGATAGTCATCGGGATCGCCGACGTAGTGGCCGAGATGGCGATAGGTCTTGCACTCGATCAGCGTGGGGCCTTCTCCCGCGCGCGCTCTTGCCACGGCGGCTGCCGCGGCCTCGTACACTGCCTCAACGTCGTTGCCGTCGACGATCACGCCGGGCATGTTGTACCCGACGGCGCGGTCGGCAATGTCCTTGGCGGCGTTGACATGGCGGGAATCAACGGAAATGCCGAAGAGATTGTTCTCGCAGACGAAAATCACGGGCAGCTTGAAGGCGGCCGCCATATTCAAGGCCTCGTGGAAGGTGCCGCGGTTGGAAGCGCCGTCGCCGAAGAAGGACACGGCGACATTGTCTTCGCCCTTGTACTTAAAGGCAAAGGCCGCGCCCGTGGCAATGGGTATGCCTGCGCCGACAATGCCGTTGGCGCCGAGGATACCTACATTATAATCGGAGATGTGCATCGAGCCGCCCTGACCCTTGCAGTAACCGGTGGCCTTGCCGAACAGCTCGGCCATCATTTTTTTGACGTCGCCGCCCTTTGCGATGAGGTGACCGTGGCCGCGGTGCGTGCTCGTGATCTGGTCGTTGACCTTGAGGGCGCTGCACACGCCGGTGGCGACGGCCTCCTCGCCGACGTACAGGTGAAGAAATCCGGGAAGCTTGTTTGCCTCGAAAAGCTTTTTCGCAGCCATCTCAAACTTTCGGATGAGAACCATTTTCTTGTAGGCTTCTAACAGCTGGGTGTTTTCCATAGAGACATTCCTCCGTTTGCATATTATATATAGTGTTCTTAAACAGACTCAGCCAACCTCGGCTCTGTTTCGTTTCTATAATACATCAAGTCGCTAAATATTGCAACGGTTTTTAGCAAAACGTTAAGTAAAATTTTTCAGTCAGTTTTTGTGCAAATTTGCTTATAACTAAATCACCAAATTCAGTTGAGGCGAATCGTGCAAAATGACAAAAAAGCTGTTTTTGTTGTGAAATATGCCGCGTATGCCTTGACATATCAATTATTGCCGTGCTATTATGTGGCCAGCGACGGGCTTTGCGGATTTGAGAAAAAGACCTTGCCTGAACTAAATCAAACTAAACTACAGCTAAATCAAAAGCGCAACGCTTTCAGCAAAAGTCGAGCGTTCATCTATTAAATGAACCCGGCGTCCCCTTTGGGAGTGAAATTCAGTCCTTCGGATTCAGCTCCCGAAAAAATTATGTGATTTATTTGCCGGTGGCAAATTAATAATAACATTTGGAGGAAACAGAAAATGAAAAAAACCTTGGCACTCATCCTTGTGCTCTGCATGGCGTTTGCATTGTGCGCCTGCGGCGCGCAGACCCAAGCCCCTGCGGCAGAAGCACCTGCGGCAGAGGCTCCCGCGACTGAAGCGGCGGCAGAGGCCGTCGAAGTCGCAGTCCTGGTGAAGTCCTTTGACTCCGAGTCCTGGCAGTACATGCTGACCGGTGCGCGCAACGCAGTCGACGACAGTGACGGCAAGATCGTCATCAAGGAGTACGGCGCCGCGTCCGAGGCCGACATTGAAGGTCAGGTCGCGGTTCTTGAGGACATCATCGTCTCCGAGCCCGACGCAATCGTCATCACCCCGTCTGACAGCGACGCTGTCGTCGCCGCTCTTGAGGAAGCCCACGCAAGCGGCATCAAGATCGTCGTCGTTGACACCGCTGTCAACACCGAGGCATACGACGTTTTCATGGCCAATGACAACTACGCAGGCGGCGTTGTCATGGCAGACAAGCTTGTCGAGGCTCTCCAGGCCGCAGGCAAAGAGCTCAAGGGCACTGTCGGCATTGTCTCCGCCGTCCCCGTGCAGACCGTTTATGACCGCGACGACGGCTTTGTCGATCGCCTCAAAGAGCTTGCCCCCGACATCAACGTCATCACCGAGCAGTACGTCGACAACGACATGCAGAAGTCCATGGATCTGACGAACGACTTCATCTCCACCTATGAGGATCTCGTCGGCGTGTACGGCGACAACAACGTCACCGGCTCCGGCATTGCACTGGCAATCGCAGAGGCCGGCCTGCAGGGCGAAGTCATCGGCGTGGCTTACGACGGCAACCCCGAAGAAATCGCCGGCATCAGAGACGGCTCTCTTTCCGCAATCCTTGTGCAGGATCTTTACAACTGGGGCTACAAGGCAGTCAACTTCGCCGCGGATCTCGTCCTCGGAAATGACCTCGGCCTTGAGAACAACTACTACAACACCGGCGTCACGCTCGTCACCAAGGACAACATCGACGACGACAGCATTCAGGACGTTCTTGATCCCTCTCGTCTTGCAAGAAACTGATTTAGGCGCAGAGATCTGAGAAGAAAACAGTATTTTTAGCGTAAAGTCCCCCTCGGCCTGCGGGCACGCAGCCCGAGGGGGACGAAAACAAGGGGAAATATATGAACGAGAAAAGCGTAAATGAAATCATAAGGATGGAGAACATCGGCAAAAGCTTTCCCGGCGTTCAGGCTCTTCAGGGAATTGATTTCAGCGTGAAGCCGTCTACGGTTCACGCGCTGATCGGGGAAAACGGAGCCGGAAAATCGACCCTGATAAAGGTGCTTATGGGTGTTTACGGGAATAAGTACGAGGGGAAGATCTTTGTCGAGGGCAAGGAAGTGCAAATACAGGATCCGCAGCACGCAAAGAGCCTCGGCCTGTTGGCAATATATCAAGATATAGCAATGGCGCCCCATCTGACCGTGGGCGAAAACTTCTTTTTGGGTCGCCTTCCCGTCAAGAACGGCGCAATAAACTGGAAGAAAGTATACGGGGATGCCGAAAAGATTCTCAACGATCTCGGAATCCACGTTGATGTGCGAAAAAAGCTGAGCGACCTGACAGTCGCGCAGCAGGAAATGGTGTCCATCGCGAAAGCGGCGAGTGAGGACGCGAAGCTTGTCATATTCGACGAGCCGACGGCTCTTCTCACAGACGAGGACACGCAAATGCTGTTTGGAATCATCAGACAGCTGAAAGCACGCGGCATCGGGATAATTTACATTTCCCACCGCCTTGAAGAGCTTTTTGAAATCTGCGATGAAGTCACCGTGCTCAAAGACGGCAAATACGCCGGGCACAAGAGCATCGCGGAAACGAACACGGATGAGCTCGTCTCGATGATGGTCGGGCGCGAGCTGAGCAACATGTACGACATAACTCACGCGCAAATTGGAGAAGCCGCGCTTGAAGTGAAGAATCTCAGCAAGAGCGGCGTCTTTGAGGATATATCATTCAAGGTTCACAAGGGAGAAATTCTCGGCATGTTCGGGCTTGTCGGCTCGGGCAGAACCGAGGTCGTCCGCACGATTTTCGGCGCGGAAAGATACGACTCCGGCAGCGTCATCGTCAACGGCAAAGAGGTCACCATCACAAAGCCGACCGACGCCATAAGCTGCGGCATCGGTCTTCTGCCGGAAAACCGCAGAGAGCAGGGGCTGTGCCTGCACATGTCCGTCAAGCACAACGTGAATCTGGCGTCCTACGACGACATAAGCAGGGCGGACAGAATAAATCTCTCCGCAGAGAGAAATAACGCCGAAAAGTACAGAGAGGCCATCAGGATAAAGACCCCCTCCGTGGAGCAGCTTGTCCGCAACCTCAGCGGCGGCAACCAGCAAAAGGTCGTCATCGGCAAATGGCTGTGCAAAAAAAGCGACATTCTCATCTTTGACGAGCCCACCGTGGGCGTCGACGTCAACGCCAAAAGAGAGATTTATAAGCTTCTCGAAGAGCTGACGCACCAAGGAAACGCGGTCATTCTCATCTCCTCCTATCTGCCGGAGGTGCTGGGTCTGGCAAACCGTGTGTGCGTTTTCAGCGAGGGAAAGCTCGTGGGAGAAATTTCAGAGGAAGAGATCAAAAACAGCCGGTCTCAGGATTTGGAAAAGAAGGCTGTGCTGATGGCTTCCGGAATCGTTTGATAATAACGGAGGATTGACAAATGAAATTATTAAAAGGCAAAAAGGGCACTTTGTCCAGCGCGACTTTGGTGCTTATTCTGGTTGTTCTTTGCGTTGCGCTGGCAATTGTTAAGCCCGTGTTTTTGAAGCCGTCAAACCTTTTCAACGTGCTTCGCACCACTTCCATCACGGGGCTCATCGCGATCGGCATGACCTGCGTCATCATCACGGGCGGCATTGACCTGTCCGTCGGTGCTGTGGTCGGCCTCAGCTCGGTTTTGTGCGGCATCCTCATGAAGGAAAACGGCTGGCCCGTTCTGCCCGCGCTGATAGTCACGATTGTCGTATGCGTGCTGGTCGGCCTGATAAACGGTCTTCTTATACATTACGGAAAGATCCCCGCGTTTATCGCGACACTGGGCACAATGCAGATGAGCCGCGGCCTCGCGATGCTCATCACTCAGGGGCGCACCATTCCCGGCCTGCCGCAGGAATTCACCAAATTTGCGCAGGTAAAGATTCTCTCCCTCCCCTCGCTGTTCGTGGTGTGGGTGCTGGTAATCCTCGTGGCCTCGTATATTCTCAAGTATACAAGAACCGGGCGCAACATCTATTCCATCGGCAGCAATCTCGAAGCATCCCGACTCAGCGGCATAAAGCTCGCGCCGACGATATGCTTCACGTATATGTTCAACGCGCTGTGCGCCGCGCTGGCTGGCATTCTTCTCACCGCGCGCATTACAAGCGCACAGCCCTCCGCAGGCGAGGGTTATGAGATGACGGCCATCGCCGCGGCAGTTATAGGCGGGGCGAGCCTCGCGGGCGCGGAAGGCACCATCATCGGGACGGTTCTCGGCGCATGCATCATGGCCGTGCTGCAAAACGGCGGCAACCTGCTGGGCATCAACGGCTTTGTCATGGACATCGCGACCGGCGCACTGGTTGTTATCGCCGTGCTTATCGAAAAAAACAAAAGAAAGTAACCCGTTTTACATGAGAGGCGGACAGCTATGGAGCTTAACGAATTAAAACTGAAGGCCAACGAAATGCGCGCGCGTGCGCTGCGCATGATATACGAGTCCAAAACAGGACACCTGGGCGGCTCAATGTCGGCGATGGACATCCTCGTCGCGCTGTATTACGGCAAGATGAATATCGACCCCAAGCGCCCCGACATGCCGGAGAGGGACAGATTCATTCTCAGCAAGGGGCACAGCGTAGAGGGACTGTACTGCATTCTTGCCGACCTCGGCTTCTTCCCGGCCGAAGAGCTGGACAATTATTCCCGCTTCGGCTCAAGACTCTTCGGACACCCCACCGTCAAAGTGCCCGGTGTGGAGATATGCTCCGGCGCTCTCGGCCACGGCGAACCCGCCGCAGTCGGAATGGCGATAGGAGCGCGCAAGGCGGGCATTTCCAACACCACGTATTTCGTCATGGGCGACGGCGAGCAGGCAGAGGGCTCGGTGTGGGAGGCCGCGATGGCCGCGGCCAATTATAAGCTGGATAACCTCGTCGGCATTCTCGACCGCAACGGCCTGCAAATCACCGGCAGCACCGAGGACGTCATGGCGCTTGAAAGCCTTGCCGACAAATGGCGCGCTTTCGGCTGGAGCGTCCGCGAGATTGACGGAAACGACATGGCGCAAATTCTCGAGGCGCTCAACGCCGCGCCCTTTGAAAAGGGCAAGCCCAGCCTCATTCTCGCCCACACCGTGAAAGGCAAGGGCATCTGCTTTGCCGAGGGGCGGCACAAGTGGCACCACGGCGTGCCGAATGAGCAGGAGTATAATCAGGCCATGGAAGAGCTTGAAAGAGGACGACAGGAGATGATGGGAAATGCGTAATAATCTTAATGACAGGCGGGAGGCAAACGTCCGTCAGGCCTTTACGGACGCGCTTTACGAGGCGGCATGCACCGACAAAGACATCATCGTCCTCACGAGCGACGCGACCGGCTCTGCGGCGCTGGGCAAAATCTCCGCCGAGCTGCCCGAACAGTTTGTCGAATGCGGCATTGCCGAGCAGGACATGGTCGGCATTGCGGCGGGTATCGCCGCAATGGGCAAAAAGCCGTTTATATGCAGCCCTGCGGCGTTCCTTTCCGCGCGTGCTTTTGAGCAGGTCAAGGTCGATGTGGCATACTCCCACATGAACGTGAAGCTCATCGGCGTCAGCGGCGGCGTGAGCTACGGCGCGCTCGGCGAAAGCCACTACTCCGTGCAGGACTTTGCCGTCATGCGCGCGGTCTCCGGCGTTGAAGTGCTCTGCCCGGCAGACGCCGTGCAGGCCGCGGCGCTGGCGAAAATATTGGTCGCGCACGACAAGGCCGTTTATCTCCGCATGGGGCGCGGAAACACCCCAAGCATATACGAGGAAAGCGACAGCTTCCAAATCGGCAAGGCAGTCGTCTGCCGCGAAGGCGGCGACGTGAGCATTCTCGCCGTCGGCGAGCAGGTTTATCCCGCTCTCGTCGCGGCGGAGATGCTGTCCGCGCAGGGGATTGAGGCGCGGGTTCTCGACCTTTTCAGCGTCAAACCCCTGGACGAGGAGGCGATTGTCGCCGCGGCGAAAGAGACCGGCGCCGTCGTCACGGTGGAGGAGCACAGCATATATGGCGGCGTCGGCGCTGCCGTGGCGCAGATTCTGGGCGAGCGCTGTCCCACTTCGCTCAAATGCGTGGCTTTGCCGAACGAAATACTCCTTTGCGGAAGCTCCGCCGAGATGAAGCAGCATTACGGCCTTGATGCCGAGGGCATTGCAAAGGCCGCGATTGAAACCGTAAAAAGAAAGTAAGCTATGAATAAATACATAATCGCCGTAGACCAAAGCACCACCGGGACAAAGGCGCTGCTGATAGATTCTCAAGGCAGCATTCGGCACAAATGCTATGCCGAGCATAGGCAGATTCTGCCGCGCCCCGGCTGGGTCGAGCACGATCCGACAGAGCTTTTGGCAAATGTCAAAAAGCTTATCGCGCTTGTGATGCGCGAGGCCGGCGTGAGCGCGCGGGAGATACACTGCCTCGCCATAACCAATCAGCGCGAAACAACCCTCGCTTGGAACCGGCTGACGGGACAACCCGTATACAACGCCATCGTATGGCAGTGCAACCGCGCCGCGGCACAGTGCGAGCGCATTCGCGAAATGGGGCTGGAGGACGAAGTCCGCGACAAGACCGGTCTCCCTCTCTCCGAATACTTTTCCGCGGCGAAGCTGGCGTGGATAATCGACAACGTGCCGCAGGCCGCAAAGCTGAGAGATTCGGGGGCGCTTATATGCGGGACGGTGGATTCCTGGCTGGTGTGGAATCTCAGCCGAGAGAAAAACCACGTCACGGATTATTCAAATGCAAGCCGCATGCAGCTGTTCGACCTGAAAAAGCTCGCCTGGGACGAAACGCTTGTGAAAGCCTTCGGCCTGACAACGGAAATGCTGCCACGGGTCATATTTTCCGACGCCGTTGCCGGGCACATGGAGCTCGACGGTGTGCCTGTCCCCATTGCCGGCATCATCGGCGACTCTCACGGCGCGCTTTTCGCTCAAAGCGGTCTTGAAACCGGCCTCAAGGTGACGTATGGCACAGGCTCGTCCATCATGCTCGGCACAGGCAGTCGGCTCAGCCGCTGCGGCCAGCTTGCCACGACCGTCTCCTATGCCTTCGACGGCGGCGTAAACTTCGCCGTGGAGGGGAACATAAACAGCACGGGCGCCACCATCAAATGGCTCTCCGACAAGCTGGGGCTGCTTGAATCCGCCGCCAAGGCGGAGGAAATGGCGTGTCAGCTTGAAGATAACGGCGGCGTATACCTCGTGCCGGCCTTCGGCGGGCTGGGTGCACCGTACTGGACGCCCTCGGCCAAGGCCATCATATACGGGCTGAGCTTTGACTCGGACAAGCGGACGGTCGTCCGAGCGGGGCTTGAGTCAATCGCGTATCAAATTGCGGATGTCGTGGCTGAGCTTGACAAGGGAACGGGGCTGAGCTTTGATTCTCTCCGAGTGGACGGCAAGGCGACGGAAAACCGATTCCTGATGCAGTTTCAGGCGGATATCACAGGCAAAAGGATAATCAAAAACAGCGTCGAGGAGGCTTCCGCTTACGGCGCGGCTCTCATGGCGGGTCTCGCCACGGGCTTGTGGAAGAAGGAAGAGATAAACAATCTTGTGAGACATGGGGAGATAATCAGTCCCGAGATGACCACGGCAGAGAGGCAAAGACTTCTGGCACAATGGCATCAGGCGGTTGCCTGCTCCATCAACAGATAATATTACAGGGAGTTGCTTTTATGAAAAACACTTACGGAATCATTGTGGCCGGAAGAGGTGTGTTCCCGGCAAGCCTGATCGCAGCGGCAAAGGAAGAGCTTTTCGCCGTGCTTGACAAGCAGGGCATGGAGTATATTATTCTTCCCGCAGACGCCACACCCACAGGGGCCGTGCAGACGATGGCGGACGCAGAAAAGTGCGCAGAGCTGTTCAGAAAGCATTCGGACAAAATCACCGGCATCATCGTATGCATGCCCAATTTCGGCGAAGAGGCGCCCATCTATCATTCCATCAAAATGAGCGGGCTGGACGTCCCCGTGCTTGTTCAGGCCTGCGATGACGACGACGACAAGCTCGGTCTCGACGACCGCCGAGACAGCTTCTGCGGGAAAATATCCGTCTGCAACAATCTCTATTACGGCGGCATAAAGTACTCTCTCACGAAGCTGCACACCTGCGCCATCTCCTCTGCGGAGTTTGCCGCGGATCTTGCGAGATTTGACCGAGTATGTGCTGTCGTGTACGCCATGCGCCACGCCCGCGTCGGCCTTATCGGCATGCGCCCGGACAATTTCCGCACCGTGCGCTTCTCCGAGAAAATACTGCAGAGGTCCGGAATAACCACCTGCTGCGTCGACCTGAGCGAGATAATCGCCGCGGCAAAGCGCATTGACGACGTCGAAAAGATTGCGGAGTACGAGGCAAAAATCCGCGCCTACGGCAGCATCCCCGCGTCGATAGCGGCGGAAAAGGTCACCATGCAGGCCAAGCTCATCCTCGCCGTGAAAAATTGGCTTGAGGAAAATCGCTGCGATGCCTTCTGCATGCAGTGCTGGAACTCTCTTGAGGAGAATTACGGCTGCGCCGCATGCCTTGCGATGAGCATGCTCGGCGAAGAGGGCATCCCCGGCGCATGCGAATCCGACGTGATGGGCGCGGTGACTATGCTCGCCCTGAACAAGGCCGCCGGCAGCAAAAGCGCCTATATGGACTGGAACAACAACTTCACCGAGGACAGAAATGTCTGCATAAATCAGCACTGCGGCAACTTCCCCAAAAGCTTTTTCGGCGTGCCGATTGAAATTTCAAATCTGGACATTCTCGCAAAGGGGCTGGGCAGCGAGAAGTGCTTCGGCGCTTGCAAGGCTCAGGTCGCGGCAGGACCCATGACCTTCGCGAAGATCGCCACCGACGACAACTGCGGCAAAATCAAGGCCTACTTCGGCAGCGGAGAATTCCTCGGCAAGAAGATTCCCTCCTTCGGCGCGCTGTCACTTTGGCGTGTTCCCGGACTGCAGAAGCTGCTGAGCTTCATCTGCAACAACGGCTTTGAGCATCACGTTGCCACCGTGCGCGGCGAGTGTGCGGAGATTCTCGAAGAGGCGCTCGGCAAGTACATGGGCTGGGATGTCTACTTTCACGGGCAGGACTGAGCAAAGGAGCTTGACATGCTGAAAAAGAAGCTTTGCGAAAACGGGATATATGCCGCGCTTGAAGAGCTCGGCTTTGCCCCGGACGAAATGCTCTCCGGCGCAGACGAAGCTGCGCAGAGGCTCTATTGCGGCTATTCCTGGGTCAAGTCTCAGTGCCTCGTCCCCGGAATTGACAAGCAATACGTAATCAACGCGATCCCCGCGGATTTTGAGCAGCTTGCGTGGGAAGAATGGTATGCAAGCAACGGCACACTTGTTCACCACGTCCTCTGCGCAACGCCTTGGCCGGAATGCACCGACGAGGCCGAGATTCCGCTTGGGGACAAGGATCATCCCGCCGCTATATGCGGCAGAAAGTGGCATTATTTTGAGGATGCCGACCTCAGGCCGTATTTCGCCCGAGGCAGCAAGTAAACAGCAAAGCTATGCGTATGTGCCCGTTGCATACGCATAGCGGCATTTTCGTATATTCGGAAGGAGAAAACTGGCATGAATATAGCTATGCCGAAAATCGGAAAGCAGATGCAGCAGGGCGTCGTGACGAAATGGCTCAAGGCCATCGGCGACTATGTCGAGGAGGGTGAGCTGCTGTTTGAGATGCAGTGGGACAACGGCGTCACCGAGATAGAAGCCCCCGTCTCCGGAACTCTGAGCGAAATCCTTGTCGAGGCCGGGAGCACGGTTCCCGTAAAAGAGAAGCTCGCCGTGATAAGCGAGGGCGAAGCTGCTGCGCCGGCGTCGGAAGCAAAAGAACCCCCAAAGGCCGCACCGACGGTGGCAGACACTCCCGCGCCGCAGAAGCTGACTCCGCTGGCAAAGAAGCTGGCCGCCGACATCGGCGTTGACCCATCACAGCTCCCAAGCCACGGGCGCGTTCTGGCTCAGGACGTTCTTGAATATCTGAAAAAGCGCGACGAGGCCACTCCCGCACCCGCCGAGGTGACCGTCGATAACGCGCGCGAGGAGATCGTGCCGATGAACGGCATGCGAAAGGCGATTGCCAAAAACATGCTCTCTTCGCACATGACAAGCCCCACCGTCACCTTCAATCTCGGCATTGATATGACCGCCATGAAGCAGTATCGCGAACAGCTCAAGGCCAATGACATCAAGGTCTCCTACACCGATCTGCTGGTCAAATTCGTGGCAAAAGCGCTGACGGAGTTTCCTCTGCTCAACTGCTCCGTTGCGGAGAACAAAATAGTATACAAGCACTATGTGAATATGGGCGTCGCCGTCGCTCTGCCGAACGGCCTCGTCGTGCCGAACGTGACAGACGCTGACAAGAAAAGCCTCACCGAGATTTCTGCCGAGGTGAAAGAGCTGGCCTCGCTGGCAAGAGAAGGCAAGCTTCCGCCGGACAAGCTCCGCGGGGGAACTTTCACCATAACGAATCTCGGAATGTATGGCATTGAAAGCTTCACGCCCATCATCAACCAGCCCGAAGTGGCCATTCTCGGCGTGAACACCATGGCGGACAAGCCCGTCGTTGTCAACGGGCAGCTTGAGATTCGCCCGATAATGAATCTGTCGCTCACCGCGGATCACCGCGTGGTCGACGGTTCTGTTGCGGCGCAGTTTTTGCAGCGAGTCAAGCAGCTCATGGAAAACCCGGCATTGATTCTTGCTTGAGAGGAGAAAAGAAAAATGGAAACAAAGGTGACCATGCCCAAAATAGGCAAGGATATGGCGCAAGGGCGCATAGTCCTCTGGGAAAAGAAGCCGGGCGATCACGTTGAAGACGGCGACGTGCTTTTTGTGATGAACAACGGCCGCAGCGATATTGAAATCGAAGCCATGGCCTCCGGGACGCTCAAGAGCATCCTTGTCGAGGCCGGCAGCAGCGCCGCCGTCGGCGCAGAGCTTGCGACAATCGATTCTTCTGCCGGCTCTGCGTCTCCCGCCGCGGCGACACCCCCGGCGAAGAAAGAAGCCGCCCCCTCAGACGGCGTCCGCGTCCTTGTCATCGGCGGCGGTCCGGGCGGCTATGTCGCCGCAATAAGGGCGGCGCAGTTGGGCGCAAAGGTGACGCTCGTAGAGAAAAGTCAGCTTGGCGGCACGTGTCTCAATCGCGGCTGCATGCCGACAAAGGCCATGCTGCACACATCCGAGATATACGAGCGCGCCACAGGCAGTGCGGACATAGGCATTGTAGGCGAGAGCGTGCGAGTCAACTGGGACAAGGTGCAGGGCTTCAGACTGTCGATAATCGAAAAGCTTACATCCGGCGTGCGCGCTTTGATGAAAGCCAATAAAATAACCCTCGTAGAAGGCGAGGCGCATTTCACCGGCGCAAAAAGCGTCGAGGTCGGCGGCAAGGAGTACTCGGCCGACAAGGTGATCATTGCGGCCGGCTCGCGCCCCCTGATGCCTCCCATCCCCGGCTTGAAAGAAAGCGCCGCCTGTTTGGATTCAACCGCCTGTCTCGAGCTTGACCACATCCCGGAGAGTCTGCTGGTTATCGGCGGCGGCGTTATCGGGCTTGAGCTGGGTACGGTTTACCGCCGCTACGGGGCAAAGGTGACAGTGATAGAGCAGGCTGCCCACCTTTTGCCCATGATGGACTCCGAGCTTTCCGAGCTTTTGAAAGTCAAGCTTCAGGGCGAGGGCATGGAAATACACACGGGTGCAAGTGTCGTTGCCGCAGAGGATGTGCCGGGCGGAGTGAAGCTTTGCGTATCTTCGGCCGAAGGTGAAACGGAATTCACCGCGGAAAAGGTTCTCGTATGCGTGGGCAGAAGCCCCGCCATAGACGGCCTTGCGCTTGAAAAGGCCAATGTGCAATGTGAAAACGGCCATATCCGCGCCAATGACAAAATGGAAACCGGCGTGCCCGGTGTGTACGCCGTCGGCGACTGCACCGCCAAGCTCATGCTCGCGCATGCGGCAATGGCCATGGGCGAAACCGCGGCGGAAAACGCGATGGGCGGCAGCAAAAGCTTCTCGGCCGAGGTTTGCCCCATGTGCGCATACGTCGGCCCGGAGTTTGCGGGCGTCGGCTTCACCGAGGAGCAGGCTGACGCTCTCGGCCTTGATTATAAGGTTGGGCGCTTTCCCACAGGCGGCAACGGGCGCAGCCTCGTCGAGGGGCATACTGACGGCATGATAAAGGTTCTCGCCGGCAGCAGATACGGCGAGATTTTGGGCGTGCACATTCTCGCGCCCACGGCAACCGAGCTTATAGAGGAAGCGGCGTTGGCAATAAAGCAGGAATGCACTCTTGACGAATTTGCCGACCTTGTCCACTGCCATCCCACCGTGGCCGAGGCCGTGCGTGAGGGTGCGCTCGCGGCGGACAACCGCGCGATTCACATGGTGAACAAAAAACTCAAGAAATGAAGAGGTGAACGCTTCGATGGCGATGGTGTATTTTGAAACCGGCAGCACCGACCCGTGTTTCAATTTGGCATTTGAGGAATACCTCCTGAAAAACAAAACGAACAACAGCATCCTCATGCTGTGGCAGAATGAGAAAACCGTCGTGGTCGGGCTCAACCAAAACACCGCAGAAGAGATAAACGCGCCGTTTGTCGAGCAGCACTCGATCACCGTCGTCCGTCGGACGACGGGCGGCGGCGCGGTGTTTCACGATTTGGGAAACCTCAATTATTCTTTTATAACCGACCTCGGCGACGCCGAAAGTATATGCATTGAGCAGTTTTCGCGCCCGGTGTGCAAGGCTCTTGCCGGCATGGGCGTCGCGGCGGAGGTCGGCGGGCGCAACGACATTCTTGTCGAGGGCAAAAAGGTGTCCGGGGTGGCGCAGAGAATATACAAAGACAGAATACTCCACCATGGGACACTTCTGTTTGAATCCAACCCGGAAATGATAGCCGGCGCGCTGAAAGTCGACCCGGCGAAATTCACGTCAAAGAGCTCAAAATCCGTGCAAAGCCGTGTCGGGAATATAAAGGACTATATCCCCGCAGACATGACGCTGAAAGAGTTTTGGGACAGAATATTGCTCGAACTCACAGACGGCGGCGTGGAAAAATGCACGCTCAGCCAATCCGAGCTTGCGCAAATCGCCGAAGACGCCGAAAAATACCGCTCTTGGGAGTGGACCTACGGAAAAAGCCCCGAATACAGCTTCAAAAATCGCGCCCGGTATCCCGGCGGAACGCTTGAGGTTTGTCTCCTTGTGAAGGACGGCAAAATCGAACAGGCGGCATTTGTAGGCGATTTCATGGCCGTGGAGGACACCGCTCCCGCCGTCGAAGCTCTCAAGGGCGTGAAAATGAAGCGCGAGGATATCTCCGCCGCGCTTGGCGGCCTGGATCTCCGGCGGATTTTCGGCGGGATTACCCTCGATGAGATATTAACTACGATTTTCCCTTAACCCCGCAAATCACTAAATAGAGAAGCTTTTTCATATATTCCTTCCCAAAGAATTGCCGTTCCGATTAATCGGAGCGGCAATTTGATTTTGATATCGATTTTCTCTTTTTCCGCGTCCTTTTATCGTCTCCCCATACACTTTTTCATATTTTCCGGTTGACTATCTTGCGAATAGATTGTAAAATGTATTGATTGACGGTATCATCGCCGTCTTGAGCTTTTGGCTTTCTCTCGGCTTTTGCCTGACATTTCACCTCGGAGGGTTGTATGCCTATTCTTCTTGCAGATGGCGAACGCCTTAACCACGCGTATATACTCTCCGCGCCTCGGCGCGATGAGGCCGTCATGGCCGCGCGGGAGCTTGCCGCAGCGGCGGTGTGCTCGGCGACGGGGCGCGTGCCCTGCCGCGCGTGCCGCGACTGCCGCAAGGCGCTCGGCGGCATCCACCCCGACGTCACCTCCGTGCGCCGCCCCGTCGACGACAAGGGCCGCGCGAAAAAGGAGATCACCGTCGACCAGGTGCGCGCGCTGTCTGCCGACAGCGTCATTCTCCCCAACGAGGCCGCGCGCAAGGTGTACATCATCGAGGACGCGGATTTGATGAACCCGCAGGCGCAAAACGCCGCGCTCAAGCTGCTCGAAGAGCCGCCCAAGGGCGTCATCTTCATCCTGTGCGTTGAAAACGCGCAGGCGCTGCTGCCCACGGTGCGCTCGCGCTGTGCCGAGCGCATAGTCCGCCCCGCCGAGGGCGGCGTGACGGAGGGCGGTGCGTCGGCCACGCTGGCCGAGGCGTATCTGACCGCCGTGGCGTCCGGCTCGGCGACCAAGCTGGCGACATTCTGCTTCAAAAACGAGGGCTTGGACAACCGCGCGGCGGTCGATTTCATCGACGCGGCCATCACCCTCACGGCGGACATGCTTTGCCGCCGCCGCGCCGACATGGGTCTGTCCCGCGTAGCGCTCATGCACGTGTGCGAGCTTTTGCGCCGGTGCGAGGCGTATTTGAAGGTCAACACAGGAGTAAAACACATTTTCGGGCTTCTCGCGGTGGACTCGCTCCTCCCCGCACTGCCCGACAGGAAGGAAAAATAATTGGCAAACGTAATAAGCGTAAAATTCAACAACCGGGGGAAGTGCTATTTCTTTGACCCCCGCTCACTCGCCATCAAAACCGGCGACAAGGTGATAGTGGAAACGTCCAAGGGGCTGGAAATCGCCGAGTGCTGCCACGGCTGTCACGAGGTGGACAACAACGCCGTTGTGCCGCCGCTGCGCCCCGTCGTGCGCAAGGCCACGGCGGACGATTTGCGCATTGAAGAGCTCAACCGCAAGCGCGAGCGCGAGGCGTTTGAAATCTGCCGTCAAAAAATCGCCGAGCACGGGCTGGACATGAAGCTGGTGGACGTCGAGTGCAACTTTGAGGGGACGAAGACGCTGTTCTTCTTCACCTCCGACGGGCGCGTGGACTTTCGCGAGCTGGTCAAAGACCTCGCCGGGATATTCCGCAACCGCATTGAGCTGCGCCAAATCGGCGTGCGCGATGAGGCCAAGATGATCGGCGGCCTCGGTATCTGCGGCCGGCCGTACTGCTGCAGCCGCTTTCTTGACGATTTTCAGCCGGTTTCGACCAAGATGGCCAAGGTGCAGTCCCTCTCGCTCAACCCCACCAAGATTTCCGGCAGCTGCGGGCGGCTGATGTGCTGCCTGCGGTATGAGCAGGACGCGTATGAAGACCTCATCAAACACGTGCCCAAGCAGGGCGCGTTCGTGGAGACCAAGGACGGGTACGGCACCGCCGTGCAGGTCAATCTCCTGCGCCAGACCGTCAAGGTCAAGCTCGACGGGGACGATGACGACACCCTGCGCACGTATAAATCCAACGAGCTGTGCGCCGTGCCCGGCGGCCGCCCCAAGGACGGCGAGGCGCCCCCCTCGGTGCTGCACTATGTCCCGGAGGAGAACGAGGACGACGAGCTTGTCAGCCCCGTGGACGATTGGACGATGCCCACCCTCGTCATCGACGACGCCGTCGTCGAGCCGAGCGAGCCCGCCGCCGAGCGCAAAAGCTCCAACCGCCGCCGCGGCAAGCGCGGGGGACGCGGAGCAAAGGGCGCGCGCCCCGCAGAGCGCGCCCCCAAGGCGGAAAAGTCCGACAAGCCCGAACGCGGCGAGCACGGCGCCACCCACGGCAAATCCGCTCCGCGCGCAAAGCATGACAACGGCAAGGCCACCGTCAAGCCCGTCAAGCTCGACACCAAGCCCACCGGCGGCGACGCCGCCCACGCCCCCGCCGCGCCCGACGGCGCGCAAAAGCCCGCCCGCTCCCGCAACAACCGCCGCCGCAAATACTACCACGGCAAGGGCAAGGCAAAAGAATAATAATAAAGAGTGTGCGGACTGCCCGCACACTCTTTTTATATATGTATATGCTTGTCAACAAAACACGTACTTCCCCAGCCGGTCGAACGCCTCGACGAGGCGCGCGGCGGGGAGGGCGAGGTTGATGCGGATGGTGTCCGGCCATATAAACGCCTCGCCGTCCTGCCAAATCACGCCGCAGCGCACACCCCGGCGCTGAAGCTCGCCTATGCTCACGCCGTGCTCGCGGCAAAACTGCACGCAGTCGAGATAGAGCATGTACGTCCCCTGCGGGCGCATGACGCGCACGCCGGGGAAGTGCGCGGCGATATAGTCGCAGGCATAGCGCGCGTTTTCGTCGATGACGGCGCACATCTGGGCGCACCACGCCTCGCCCTCGGCGGAGTACGCGCCGACGAGGGCGCGCATGGACAGGACGTTGGGGTCATTATAATGGCTCATTTCGCTCGTTTTGCGCACACGGTCGCGCAGATATTTGTCATAAATGATATGATAAGAGCCGACAAGCCCGGCGAGGGAGAAGGTCTTGCTCGGCGCATAAAAGGCGATGGTGCGGCCTCGCGCATCGTCGGAGACGGACTGGGTGGGCACGTGCTTGTGCCCCGGCATGATGATGTCCGACCAAATTTCGTCCGAGATGACGAGGCAGTCATTGGCCGCGTACACGTCCATCGCGCGCTCGATTTCCCAGCGCTCCCACACGCGGCCGCTGGGGTTGTGCGGCGAGCAGAACACCGCGAGGTGGATGTTTCCCTCGCGCAGGCGCTTGTCCATGTCGTCATAATCCATGCGCCAGACGCCCTCGGCGTCGCGCACGAGCGGCGAGTGGACAATCTCGCGCCCAAGGTCGGTGAGCGTGTGGGTGAAGCCGATATACGTCGGCGAATGGAGCAAAATCTTGTCCCCCGGCGCGGAGAACGCCTGCACCGCCGAGCTGACGCCGCCCAGCACACCGTTTTCATACCCGATATGCTCGGCCTTGAGGCCGACGGCGCCGTTGCGGCGCGTCTGCCATGAAATAATCGCGTCGTAATATTCCTCCGGCAGGGCGAAATAGCCGAGCGAGGGCATGTCAAGCCGCTCGCGCATGGCGTCGAGAATGAACGGCGCGACGGGGAAGGCCATATCCGCCACCCACATCGGTATGCTGTCAAAGCCCGCGTCGGGCGTCACGCCCTCAAAGGGAATCTTGTCCGCCGCGATGGAATCGTGCCCGCGCCGGTCGAGAACCGTGGTGAAATCGTACTTCATCTCTATTTCTCCTTGTTGCGATTCTTCGGCGCGAAAACGCGCCGAAGAACTCATTTTTTGTGCTTTAAGGCCATGAACAGCCGGGGCGTGGCGCGCCCGACGAAGGCCACCACGCGGAACATCAAAAGATTCAGCCACACGAGTTTCGTGTGCATCACCGCGCACATGATTTTCACCGGCGCACTGCCGAACGAGCCGCGCGAGCGCGCCTGAACCTGCTCATTTTTGAGTATCGCGCGCACATAAGCGCGCTTGCCGGGGTAATCGAGCACGCAGCTGGGTGAAAACAGCGTCGTCATGCAGGAGAATATGCTTTTGACAAACATATACCGACACCCGGCGTCGTTTTTCGTGCCGAAGCGGGCGCACAGCGCCTGCATGCGCGCATCGGCAAGGCAGCAGACCTCCGGCTTTTTGTCATAATAGCGCGAGATGAGGCTCTCCCCCTCGTGCATCACGTAATAATACTTGCACTCCGGCAGCACGGCCACGCGCCCGGCGCGCTCAAGGCAGTCGAAGATGAACAGCCTGTCCTCCCCCCAGCGATAATCGGGGAAGCGCAGCGCGCCCCGCCGCAGAAGCGGCGCGGAGAAAAGCTTTGCCCACACCTGATTGAGCATGTTGGCCGTGTACAGCCTCGGCAGCGCCTCGCCCAGCGTCTCGCCGTCGAGCACGGCCTCCGGCTCGAAGTAATCCCGGCGCGTCCCGTCCGGGTTTGTTATCGTGAAGCCCATTATCACAAGCTCCGCCCCGCGCGCCGCCCCTTTGAGGGCGTACTCCACCGTGTCCGGCGCGATGTGGTCATCCGCGTCCACGAACATCACGTAATCCGCGCGCGGGTCAATCTCGTCAAGGCCGCGGTTGCGCGCCTCGGCAGGGCCGACGTTGGCGATGCCGACCAGCCGCGCGCGTTCATCGCCGCCGAAGGCGCGGCGCGCGGCGTCGGCCGTTGAGTCGGTCGAGCCGTCGTCCACCACGATGAGCTCCAAATTCGCGTGCGTTTGGCCGAGCACGCTTTCAATCGCGCGGGCAATATACGCCTCGGCGTTGAACGCCGGGATTATGAGCGAAACAAAGGGAGAATCCATTTACGTTTCCTTTCCCCTGCCGGCCACGGCAGAGAGATAATCGTACATCGGCATGAGCGCCGTGAAATAATCCGCCAAAACGCCCGGCAAATCGGCGGAGAACAGCTCCTCGCCGAAGTCGCGCGTGCAGTCCATGCCCGGCCGCTTGCGGTTGTACCACTTGCCGATGACGCCGTCATACTGCCCCTTGGGGCGCTTGTATTCCTCGCCCGACACCGAAAAGCCCTTGAGCCTTTCGAGCTTTTTGGCCATGCGCTCAAACGCGGCGGGGTTTGCGTCGATGCCGCGGCGAAACTCCTCCATCTGCGCGCTTGTCGCGCTGTAAAAGCCCATGCCCATGCTGTAATCCGCCGCGCCCAGCTCAAACCAGAACATCGGCCCGTCAAGCAGCTTGTCATCGGACTTTATCGAAAACCACAAATGGTCCTTGTAAGGCCCGCGCCCGTGCAGCCGCCGCGCGTCGCGATAAATCCGCGCCACGTGCAGCAAGAGGGGCTTGTCCGGGTTTTTGACACAGGTCAGGTCATAAGTCTCCTGCGCGAGCGCCTTGAACGGGCGGTTGAGCACCCGCTCAAACTGCTCCTTGTGCTCCAAAAACCATGGCCGCTCGTTGTTGAACGCCAAGTCCCACAAAAAGTCGGACGTCTCCTGCGAAAAGCCCTCGAATTTATCAACAGTGTTTTTAATCATATTCTTGCTTTCTCAACTTTGAATTTATACCCTGTCAGATTATTATACCATACACGCCGCACTCTGTTCAAGGGCGAAGTTTTCACCCCGCCGGGGGGGATAAAATAACGGTTGTGTCTGTACAAATCTTTACGGCTATGGTAATATTATAAGCCGATGGGGCAGCGTTTTTGCCCCCGGATAGTTGATTATAACACGGCTTGTGCGGCGGCGCGCCGCACGGAGGATGGAAAAATGAAAATAATAATTGCCGGCGCGGGCAAAAGCGGCTTCGCCGTGGCAAAGACCCTCTCCGAGGAGGGGCACGACATCACCGTCATCGACAAAAGCGACGAGATAATCACTCAGGTTTCAAACGCACTGGACGTGATATGCGTCGAGGGCAACGCCACTAACCCGGAATCCCTCATCGGCGCGGGCGCGGCGGAGGCCGAGCTCATCGTCGCGGCCACGCGCAGCGACGAGGTGAACATGATTTGCGGCATCGCCGCGCGCAAGCTCGGCACGCCCCACGTCATCGCGCGCATACGCGACCCGGAGTATATGACGCAGACGGCCTTTCTGCGCGAGACGATGGGGCTGTCAATGATAGTCAACCCCGAGCTTGAATGCGCGCGCGAAATTGCGCGCATACTGCGCTTCCCAAGCGCGGCGCGCGTGGACGTGTTCTCCAAGGGCAGCGTGGAAATTGTGGAGCACCGCGTGCTCCCCGGCGAGGCACTTGACGGCATCGCGCTGAAAAACCTCTCGTCCATCGTGCGTGCGGCGGTGCTCATCAGCGTGGTCGAGCGCGACGGCGAGGTGTTCATCCCCAACGGCGATTTCACCCTGCGCGGGGGGGATAAACTCAGCATAACCGGCTCGTCGCACGAGCTGAGAAAGCTTTTCACCGCCGTGGGCAAATACAAAAAGCCCGTGAAAAAGGTGCTGATAATGGGCGGCGGGCGCATCGCGGTTTATTTGACGACGATGCTGCAAGAGTCCGGCATGAGCGTGACCTTGGTCGAGCGCGACCGCGAGCGCTGTGACGCGCTGTGCGACCTCATCCCCGGCGCGAACATCATCCACGGCGACGCCACCAACAGCGACGTCCTGCAAGAGGAAGGCATACGCGCGGCCGACGCCTTTGTCGCCCTCTCCGGCGACGACGGGGACAACATCGTCACCTCCATGTACGCCAGCCAGTGCAAGGTCGGCACGATAATCACCAAGGTCAACCGCGAGCATTTCACCGACATCATGGAAAGCGCCGGCCTTGACTGCGTCGTGTCCCCCAAGGACCTCGTGGCGCAGCAGCTGGCGCGCTACGTCCGCGCGATGAGCAACTCCGCCGGCAGCAGCATGGAAACGCTCTACAAGCTGGCCGACGGGCGCGTTGAAGCGCTGGAGTTCACGGTGGGCGAGGGCTTCGCCGGCGCGGGGCAAACCCTGCGTGAGCTGAAGCTGCGCCGGGGCGTGCTCGTGTGCGCCGTCATTCGCGGCGCGAAAAGCATCATCCCCGACGGCAACACCGCCCTTTGCGCCGGCGACCACGTCATCATCGTCGCCGCCGCCGGTATGATAAAAACCCTTGACGATATCCTCGCCTGAGCGGGCGCGGATGAGAGGACACATAAATCATCATGAACAAAGCAATGACCGCCCACATACTGGGCAAGGTGCTTATAATTTTCGCCGCCGTGATGCTCGTGCCGCTTGCGGTCGCCGCGTGGTACGGCGAGGGGCTGCTGCCGTTTGCCGTGGGCGCGGCGGTTACTGCGGCGGCGGGGTTCGCGCTGCGCGCGATCCCCGCTCCCTCGCGCGAGTATTTCTCGCGCGAGGGCTACGCCGCCGTGGGCTTGGCGTGGATATGCATGGGGCTTTTCGGAGCGATTCCGTTTGTGTTGAGCGGCGATATCCCCAACTATATTGACGCGGTGTTTGAAACCGTGTCGGGGCTGACGACCACGGGCGCGTCCATCGTGCCCGATGTCGAGGCCATGACCCGCTCCGGCCTATTCTGGCGGCTGTTCACGCATTGGCTCGGCGGCATGGGCGTGCTGGTTTTCATGCTGGCGGTCATGCCGGCGGGGGATGCGCGCTCCATGCACATCATGCGCGCCGAGGTGCCCGGCCCCACCGTGGGCAAGCTCGTCCCCAAGGCGCGCCAAACCGCGCGCATACTCTATGTCATTTATGCCGCGCTCACCCTCGCCGAGACGGTGCTGCTGCTTTTGGGCGGCATGACGCCTTATGACGCCGTGCTGCACGCCTTTGCCACGGCGGGCACGGGCGGCTTTTCCACGCGGGCGGCATCAATCGCCGCGTATGACAGCGTGTATATCGAGCTTGTCATCGGCGTGTTCCTCGTCATTTTCGCCGCAAACTTCAACCTTTATTATCTCATTCTCATCGGCCGGGTGCGCGACGCGCTGAAAAACGAGGAGCTGCACTGCTACCTCGGCATCATCGCCGTCGCCACCCTCGCCATCGCCGGGTCAATCGCCAAAATGTACGGCGGCTTTGCCGAGGGGCTGCGGCACGCGTTTTTCAACGTGACCTCTATCATGAGCACAGCCGGCTTCGGCACGGTGGACTTCACCCAGTGGCCGAGCGTCGCGCAGTATATCCTCGTGCTGCTGATGTTCGTGGGCGGCTGCGCCGGGGGCACGGGCGGCGGCATGAAGCTCAGCCGCGTGATGCTGCTGGTCAAGTCCGCCATGGCGGACATCGCCTCCACGCTCCACCCGCGCGAGGTGCACTCCGTGCGGCTCGATGGCAAGCGCGTCGAGCGCGGCACGACCGAGGCCGTTTACTGCTATTTCTTCGCGTATATGCTGATTCTCCTTCTCACGGGGCTCATCATCTCGACGGACGGGTATGACTTCACCACCTGCTTCACCGCCTCGCTCTCGTGCATATCCAACATTGGCCCGGGTCTCGGCCTCGTCGGCCCGATGGGGAGTTTTGCGATATTCTCCCCCGTGTCGAAAATCGTGCTCACCGTCACCATGCTCCTGGGCAGGCTCGAAATCTACCCCATCATCATCCTCGCAAGTCCGCTTTTGTGGCGGAAACACTCAAAATAAGCGGGCTTGACCCCGTTTGAAAGAGGCAGGGAGAAACACCTTGAACTACAGAATGGTTGCCAAAATCGCCGGAATGGTGCTTTTGTGCTTTGCCGCGCTTATGCTTTTGCCCATGCTGGTGAACGTGTGCACCGGGGAGAGCGTGAAGGGCTTCGCCGTCGGCCTCGGCGTCACGGCGGCGGCCGGGGGCGCGCTCACACTGTGCTTTAAGCCGCGCTCACATGAAATATACTCGCGCGAGGGCTTCGCCTCGGTCAGCCTCGCGTGGATACTCATGGGGCTTTTCGGCGCGATTCCCTTCGTCGTGAGCGGGGATATACCGAGCTATTTCGACGCGGTGTTTGAAACCGTGTCGGGGCTGACGACCACGGGCGCGTCCGTCGTGCCCGATATCGACGCGATGAGCCGCGGCGGCCTTTTTTGGCGCAACTTCTTGGAGTGGCTCGGCGGCATGGGCGTGCTGATATTCATCATGGCCGTGCTGCCCATGGGCGGCGAGCACTCCATGCACATTCTCCGCGCCGAAGTGCCCGGCCCGACGGTGGGCAAGCTCGTCCCCCGCGCGGGCGACACGGCGAAGATTCTCTATATCATGTACACCGTGATGACGCTGCTTGAAACCGGGCTTTTGATGCTCGGCGGGCTGAGCTTTTATGACGCGCTTCTATACTCGTTTTCCACCGCCGGCACGGGCGGCTTCGCCGTGCACAGCGCGGGGCTGGGGCTTTATCAAAGCTCATACATCGAGATCGTCATCGCGGTGTTTTTGACGCTTTTCGCCGTCAACTTCAACCTTTATTATTTGATTTTGGCCGGGCGCATCCGCCTCGCGCTCAAAAGCGAGGAGCTGCGCCGTTATCTGGGCATTTTGTGCGCGGCCACGCTCGCGATTGCGCCGGGGCTTGTGCGGCTCTACGGCAGCGCGCTCACCGCGCTGCGCCACGCGTTTTTCAACTCCATCAGCCTGATGAGCACGGCGGCCTTTGCCACGGTGAACACCATGGAGTGGCCGCAGTACACGCGCGTGATACTCATTTTGCTCATGTGCATCGGCGGCTGCGCGGGCAGCACGGCGGGCGGGCTGAAGGTCAGCCGCGTGGTGCTGCTGTTCAAAACGGCGGCGGTGGATATCCGCCGCGTGCTGCACCCGCGCGAGGTTCGCCGCGTTGCGCTTGATGGGCGGCGCGTGGACGAGAGCACCACTCAGGCCGTGTATTGCTACTTTTGGCTTTATTTCCTCATCATCCTCGCCACCACCTTCATCGTCTCCTTTGACGGGCACGAGTTCTCCGTGTGTCTGACGGCGGCGCTCTCCTGCATGTCCAACATCGGGCCGAGCATGTCGCTGGTCACCGAGGCAAAGGGGTTTTTGATATTCTCGCCCTTCACGCGCTTTGTGCTGATGTGGGTCATGCTCTTGGGCAGGCTTGAAATCTATCCCCTCCTCATTCTCCTCGCCCCGTCCATGTGGAAAAAGAAATGAGTCCGCTTTTCTGTTTCGATACGCAAAAATCGCCCGCTCAATCGAGCGGGCGATTTGATTTACTCGTACAGCTTATTACTTGTTGCTGTCCATGTTGATTGCGCCGGAGAGGTCGACGGAGGTTGCGCCCTCGGTCTCCTGCTCGAAGACGTAATCCTTGCCGGGGAGAATGGCGTTGAGCGCGATGCCGACGATGGAGGCGACAGCGAGGCCGGAGAGGCTGACGATGCCGATCTGAATGTTGCCGGTGTAGCTGATGCCGATGGCCAGCACGAGGATGAGCGCGGCGATGATGACGTTTCTGGTGTTGGTGAAGTCAACGCGGTTTTCCACGACGTTGCGCACGCCGACTGCGGAAATCATACCGTAGAGAATGAGGGACACGCCGCCGATGGTCGCGGTGGGCATTGCGGAAACGAGCGCGGCGAACTTCGGGCAGAAGGAGAACACAATCGCGATGACAGCCGCGATGCGGATGACGCGCGGGTCATACACCTTGGAGAGCGCGAGCACGCCGGTGTTCTCGCCGTAGGTGGTGTTGGCCGGGCCGCCGAACAGGGCGGCGAGGGAGGTGGCAAGACCGTCGCCGAGGAGGGTGCGGTGGAAGCCGGGGTCGGTCATGTAGTTTTTGCCGACGGTGGAGGAGATGGCGCAGATATCGCCGATGTGCTCGACCATGGTGGCCAGGGACAGCGGCACGATGGTGAACACGGCAGACCACAGCAGCGCGGTGTCAACCTCGCCCGCGAACAGGCCGAACACGGTGCTGTTCCAGTTGATGGGGACGCCAATCCAAGCGGCCTGAGACACGGCGGTCACAACGGCCTCGCGCTCGGCGGGGTCAACGATGAGTGCAAAGATGTAAGAGCCGACAACGCCGAGGAGGATGGGGATGATCTTGGCCATGCCCTTGCCCCAGATGTTGAAGCCGATGACAATCGCGATGGCGACGACGGCGACGAGCCAGTTGCCGGTGCAGTTGTTGATGGCGGAGGAGGACAGCGTCAGGCCGATGGAGATGATGATGGGGCCGGTGACGATGGGCGGGAAGAAGCGCATGACCTTTTTCACGCCGAACGCCTTGAACAGACCCGCGAGAATGACGTACATCAAGCCCGCAATCAAAACGCCGAAGCAAGCGTAGGGCAGCAGGGAGTTGTCAACCGTGCCGTCGGACAGGGTGCGAATGGCGTTGTAGCCGCCGATGAACGCGAAGGACGAGCCGAGGAACGCGGGGACCTTGCCGCTCGTGAGCAGGTGGAACAAAAGAGTGCCGATGCCGGCGAAAAGCAGCGCCGTGGCGACGTCAAGGCCGGTCAGCGCCGGGACAAGCACGGTCGCGCCGAACATGGCGAACATGTGCTGGAAGCCCAGCAGCAGCATTTTCGGCGTGCCCAACTCGCGCGCGTCGTAAATCGGGCCTTCAATAACGGTTTTTTTCATTCAATTTACCTCTCTCTGTAGATATTTTATTGAATATTTATAAAAACGGCCTTCGCCGGTTTTATCAGGTGTTGTCCATGAGGTACACGCCCGTCTCTCCGTCGTATTCGGGCAGGCGCACCTCAACCAGCTCGCTGCGCGAGGTGGGAATGTTTTTGCCGACGTAGTCGGCGCGGATGGGCAGCTCGCGGTGGCCGCGGTCGACCAGTACGCCGAACTGAATGCTTCTCGGTCTGCCGCAGGAGAACACCGCCTCAATCGCAGCGCGCGCCGTGCGCCCGGTGAACAGCACGTCGTCCATCAGCACCACGTCCTTCGCGTTCACGTCGAAGTCAAGCTCGGCGCGGCGCACAAGCGGGCTGTCGGTGATCGTGGTCAAGTCGTCGCGGTAAAAGCCGATGTCGATGCTCCCGCAGGGGACGCTTATCCCCTCGATGAGCTCGATGTTCGCCCGCACCATGCGCGCAATCGGCTCGCCCCGGCGGCGTATGCCCACCAGCACCACGTTTTCCACGCCTTTGTTGCGCTCGGCAATTTCGTGCGAGATTCTCATCAGCGCGCGTTTGAGCGCGGCCTCGTCCATTATCTGTGCTTTCAGCTTCATTCGCGCTCACCCCCGCCCGGCGTTTGACCCCGCGCGGGCATGAAAAAATGCCCCGCCGAAACTCGACAAGACACACAAACCACGCGCCGGGCGCAACATGCCCGCGCTCACGCTATGTGGGATCTTGCCGGTCTCTCTGTACCGCCGCTTAAAGAATCCTTTTCAATCGGCCTTGGGCGCTCTCGTCGCCCTTTTCAAGCCACAGGCATTATAACCGACCCCGCCCCAAATTGCAAGCCCCTTTTTTCAAAACAGTCTTTTGTACAAACTGCGAAAATCCCGCCCCGCCGTTTTGTCGCATTTGCCCACTTTCTTGTTGCGCACCAATATAACTCGCATATACTTTTATATAAATCACTTGACAAGGTTTTGCCCCGGTGGTATAGTGTATGGCGTAGAGAAAGATAACGCGTGAATCATAAAATGAATTATAAACAAGAACGGGGTGCATGATATGAAAAAGACACTGTACAGCCTCATGCTCAATGACGAGGTCGTGCGCGAGGT
The DNA here is from genome assembly GCA_964623675.1 of uncultured Oscillospiraceae bacterium. Taxonomy (GTDB): domain Bacteria; phylum Bacillota; class Clostridia; order Oscillospirales; family Oscillospiraceae; genus Limivicinus. The sequence goes on along the minus strand of CAZUSM010000005.1, from coordinate 566 downwards.
GGACGCGCTGGCTCACCGCATGGGGACGAGCCGCTCCGCGCTCATCAACAGCATTCTCGCCGAATACGTCAATTACACCACGCCCGAACGCCGCATCAACGACGTCCTCTCCGCCATTGAACAGCTCATGGCGCCCTCGCGCGAGCTTGTCCCATTTTTCGCGCCGAACACGTTTTCCATGTCGCTGAAAAGCTCGCTTGAATATAAATACCGCCCCACGGTCAAGTATGAGGTCGCGCTCGTCCCCGGCGGGGAGGACGCGATTGGCGAGCTGTCGGTCGTGTTCAGGACGCAGTCGGCCGCGCTCATCGGCGCGATGACGGAGTTTTTCCGCCTGTGGAAAGACATCGAGGGGCGCTTGCTGTGTCCCCTGACCGGGGCGCGGATAGATTACGCGCTGTATGACGGCAAATTCGTCCGCTCGCTCTCCGCGCCGGAGCGCGACTGCACCGCCGACGAGCTGGCCGACGCCATCAGCCGCTACATCACGCTTTTCGACAAGCTCATGAAAGGCTACCTTTCCTCGCGCTATGACGCGCACGACGTCGAGGCCGCATATTATTCCA
>CAZUSM010000004.1:0-46374 GCA_964623675.1 uncultured Oscillospiraceae bacterium | reverse complement strand
GGGCAGTTAGACTTGCTTTTGTGCGATGAAATTTCAGGTTGTTTGACGGGCTGAGGGGTGGGGAGTCAATCGACTCCCCACCCCGAAACCGTTGGTATTCCGGCCATTTTCCCGCGTATCATAAAACGCCCAAGAAAAATTTTTCTGGATTTTTGGTAAATAAGGTAGACTTTGTGTACCACTTGTGGTAAAATGCGTATATTGAGATTTCATGGGCAAAAGGGCGAGTTTGGGCTTGAAAAAGTGTTCGGTTTTTGCCCGGTTTCGGTGGTACAGGAAGTCTACTTCGTGTACCACTTCCGCAGAAACGATTGACTTTGGATAGACAGAGATGAAATGTGACTTTAATCTCCCATATATTGAAGATTAATCTACCGGGTAATTACTTGTGAACTTACAAGGCGGATAAGCGAGGATTAACGATTTGGCAGGAGAGTGCGATACGCGTATGAACAAGTGTGATAATGATGGGAAGCTTCTGACAATTATTGTTCCGGCTTATAATTCGGAGCGATATTTGCGAAAGTGCTTGGACTCTTTTGCGGACGCTCGGCTTCTTTCAAACATTGAAGTCATTGTTATTAACGATGGTTCAAAGGACGGGACATTGAAAATAGCACAAGAATATGCTTTGAAATATCCTCAAACATTTTCTGCGGTTGACAAAGAAAACGGCGGACATGGATCGGGCATCAATGTGGGCAGCAAATTGGCAAAGGGAAAGTATTTTCAGGTTGTCGATTCTGATGATTGGGTTCTAACGGGTAATGTTTTTCAACTGCTTGACTATCTGCGAAATACGTGCGCAGATGTTGTGCTGTGTCAGTATCACATGGTGGATATGAAAAGCGGCAAACGGCAAGCATTTGAGATCGGCGATATTCCCTTGAACAAAGAATATACTCTCGAAGAGTTTATGGCTTATCCGCGAAATGCTCGAAACTGCTGCTTTTTTCATGGGGTGATATACCGCACACAGTTTTACCGTGAAACGGGAATTGAACTGAGCGAGAAAACGTTTTATGAGGATCAGGAATATGCAACTCTGCCATTTTACTATGTAAAAACCATTCTACCTCTGGATTTGTTCATTTATCAATATCAGGTCGGAAACGAAGCGCAGAGCATATCCAACACAAACCAAGTCAAAAACATGGGGCAAATTGAAAAAGTGTTTTGGCGTATTTGCGAGTTTTATATATTGCATTCCGATATGGACGAGGTAAAGAAAACGTATTTCCTGTTCAAAATGTCCACGTTGCTGTTGAGCTACTACGTGGCCGGATTGCTCAAAATGCCGGATCGAAAAAAAGGACGTCTCACTGCCGAAACAATGCGGAAAGGCGTTGCCGAGAAGTGCCCGGAACTTGCGCAATGCTCAGAGCGAAAATACCAAGTGGCAGTGCTTCTTCACAAGCTGCATATTTCGGCGGCAATGCTGGAGCGCGCAAAAAAGACAAAAATGTATTATTTCGTCCGAAAATTCCTTTGACACTTTTCATCAACTTCAAAATCAATAAAAATATGTGCCTTAAGACAGAAAAGGAGTGAATGGTATGAATATAGACTATATTGTCGTTCAAGCAGGCGGCAAAGGGACGCGTCTAAAGCACCTGACCCGAAACAGACCCAAATCATTGGTTCCGGTGAACAATCTCCCGATTCTTTTTCATTTGTTCCGGAAATACCCCGAAAAGAAATTCATTGTAATCGGCGATTACAAATTTGACGTAATGGCACGATATTTGGAAGCTTTTTCAACCGTCGACTATATGTTGATTCATGCAGAGGGTGAAGGAAATGCGGCAGGGCTTGATAAAGCGCTTTCTTTTGTTCCGGAAAATGCGCCGTTTATGTTGATTTGGTCTGATATATTGCTTGGCGACACATTCAACATTGACTCCTTGCCTGCGGACAATTATATCGGCATTACCAATCAGTACCCTTGCAGTTGGACGTTTGAAAATGGTGTTCTGCGAAAAGAGCCGACGCAGAACTCCGGTGTTGCGGGGTGCTTCTTGTTCAAAAACAAATCCATGCTGCATGACCTTCCGCAAGCAGGTAGCTTCACGAAGTACTTGCAGCAAAAGCACTTGGAATTAAGCGCGCTTTCGTTGGAGGATATCTGCGAGGTGGGCACTCTGGAAGAGATCGAAAGAATAGACAGCAAAGAGAATCGCTGCCGTCCATATAACCGCATAACAATGAGCGGGGAAAAGGTGATAAAAGAGGGAATAACACAAGAGGCTCAAAAACTGATTGAGCGGGAAGTGAAATGGTATAAGACCCTGGATCAATACGGATTTGAGGGGATTCCCAAGGTGTATTCGCTCCAACCGCTTACAATTGCGCGCATACACGGAGAGAACATTTTCCGCGTCAATCTGAACATGGATGAAAAGCGAACGGTCTTGGATAAGCTCTGTCAAAGGCTTAATGAGATGCACGATTTGGCTCATGGCGAAGCGAACTATTTTGATATGCAGGAAGATTATTACACCAAGACGATGAAACGCATTCGCACTATTCGTGACGTCATCCCGTTTTCGGGGCAAGAAGAAATCACGATAAACGGTCGTCAATGCAAAAATGTCTTGTGCCGGCCGGAGTTTTTGCAGACGTGTGTGGATAGAATCCTGACAAAAACTCAGTTCGGAATCATTCACGGCGACTGCACATTGACCAATACTCTGATCGACGAAAACTTGGATATTTATTTCATAGACGCTCGCGGGTATTTTGGGAAGACCGAGCTGATTGGGGACGTGTATTACGACTGGGCAAAAGTTTATTATTCAATTTCCGGTGCGTTCGACCAGTTTAATGTAAAAAACTTCAGCTTGAATATTTCCGATCACGATGTCAATTATCAAATTGCGCCAAGCGGCTGGGAGGAGCTCACGGACTACTTCCTACAAAAGATACCCAACTGTGACGAATACCGCCTCAAGCTGATTCATGCCATCGTTTGGCTTTCCTTGGCGAGCCATTGTTGGGAGGACTATGATTCTCTGTGCTTGGCTTTTTATAATGGCTTGTATTTGCTGAACACTTTGGATGAAGAATGATGGGGTGAGCATGGAAAAAACAGATTTGGTTTTGTCGCCCCTAAATAAGACTTGGATATTCGATTTTGACGGGACGCTTGTCGAGCATAACGGCTATAAAACCGGAGAGGATCATTTTCTGCCGGGGGCAAAAGAGTTTTTGCTCCAAATCCCAAATGAAGACTATATCCTTATCCTCACGGCAAGAGAGAAGGAGGCCGCGCCGCAAACAGAGGAGTTTCTCTCTCGGCATGGCATTCGCTATGACAACATTTTGTATGAGATGCCAATGGGAGAGCGACTCTTGTTTAACGACAGCAAGCCCTCCGGTCTTAAAATGAGTTACGCTGTAGAGCGTTTGCGCAATCAGGGGCTTGAAAATGTTCGCGTTGAAATAGACGAAAGCTTATAAAGAAGGTGAATGTATGGATTTTGAATTTAGCGCTTCAATGATGTGTGCAAATTATGCCAGCTTGGAAAACGAAGTGTCTGATTTGGACGCCGGCAAAATTGATTCCTATCATTTGGATATAATGGACGGCCAATTCGTGGATAATTTCGGAATGGGATATCAAGACATGGAATTCATCAGACGTGCCACAAAAAAGCCGCTGGAGGCACACTTGATGATAAACAATCCCGAACGATATTTTGATATCCTTTCAAAAGTCGGACTGGATGTTGCTTACATACACCCCGAATCAACCCATTCGCCGGAAATTGACATTGAAGACCTTCAGCACAGAGGTATTAAAGCGGGCATCGCGATAAACCCCGGAACAAGCATAGCCAGCATTGAGGAATTGCTTAATATTGTTGACAGAGTGCTTGTTATGTGCGTTGTCCCGGGGCATGCCGGGAGACAGTTTGCCTCTTATGTTGCCGACAAAATCGAACGCCTTTTGCTTTTGAAAGAACGATACGGCTTTGATATCTACTGGGACGGCGCGTGTACGCGCGAAAAAATTATGGAATATGCGCCTAAAGGCGTCAAGGGTTTCGTGCTGGGGACATCCGTGCTCTTTGGTCACAATGAACCCTATGCGGACATTTTGCTGGGGCTCAGAAAAGAAGTTCAGGAGAGAATGAAATAATATGTTGGTCGGGTATTTGTGGAAAGCGTGTCTCGGAAAACTGGTTTGGGAAAAAATAAAAAAGAAATATGGTCAGGGCTATCACCCTGAACGGTATTTGCTTTTTCCGAGCAAAGACGATGAATACAATGCGTGGGCGCTGTACTATATGGAGGCTTATATCAAAGAGTTTCGCCTCGGCAAGGTGAAAATTCTTTCGGCGAATCATGAACTGCTGACGGCATGCGCCGATGTTAATCACAGAGATGTTCTGCCTATTCTCCTCTCTGAAAAAGAAATGGAGTGTCTTCTTCGTTTTTGTGCGCTGGTTAACTTGAGCGGTGAACTGACGATTGTTTCTGTTCGTGAGCCTTATGACACCGGGGCTGAGAGAATGCTTGGGAAAAAGGGAACGACCAAGCGCGAGCTGGTATGGTATGATATCTATCGCATGTCGAAGCCTCCCTGTGATGACAATGGTGCGGATATACGGCACTGGAAAAATGCGGACAGATATTTGCAGTATCTTGCAAACCCGGGGAATTAAACGGCATGAAAAAGATTGGAAATCTTCGGCAAAGGCCGTTCGTTTATGAAGCGGAAAAAGCAATCCGCGGATACTTTATGTGCAAAATGATTCGCCGCAAATACGGCAAGGATGCGCATATCATCATCACTCGCGGGAAAACCGGAGATATTTATCTCTACTTTCGCTTTTTGAAGACGTATTTAGAGAAAAACGGAATTGAGAACTATGTCATGGTTGGGGATTGCAAAAATATTACGTCTATTCAAAAGCTTTATCCCAACATTAAAGGACCGTGCATCCCAACATCGGAGTATATGGGCGGCTGTTTGCAAAGCGCTTATTGCCTGTGGGGCAGGGAAAAGCTGAATTGTACCCTCTCCTTGATGTGGGACGTCGATTTGCCGTTCAATCGTTGCGCAGCTCGCTTGACAGATAGATTTAATTTCATTGATAGCTATTATTGGTTTTTGTTCGATTTGGATCGCGAAAAAACCGAGCCGACGCAGGCTCACTTTGAACAGCTTTCCCCTAAGAGAATACAACAGCTTGAAACTGCCGGCTTTCAAAAGGGTAAAACCGTTGTCATTTCACCCTTTGCCTATTGCGTGAGATGCCTGCCCCCTCTCTTTTGGAAGTTGCTCGGAAAAGACCTGCAAAATCGAGGCTACACTGTGCTCTTCATGGTCGATCCCATTCATGAGAAGAATGAATTCGGCTTTCCGGGTGTCTTTTTCAAGTACGCCGAAAGCGTCCCGGTGCTGGAATACGCAGGGCACTTTGTCGGCCTGCGTAGCGGCTTTTGCAACATTATATCGGGCGCAAAATGCCAAAAGGTGATTCTCTATCCGACAAAGCCAAAGCTGTTTGACGGCGGTGCGCACCGGGCGGATGCGATGTTCAGCGGTTTGAAAGAGATGGAGCTTTCTGAAGATGCGGCGGAAATCGTTGTCCCGTTTGCGCGCAATATAGGCGATTTCGAGCCGGAAGAGGAAAACCTGGCTTTGCGTTTTGCCGAGGAATACCGCTTGATTGAGCAAATCTTGCGCAATTTCCCCGACCTTAAAAGGAGCTGACCGGTATGTTTTTTCGTGATATGATTGACAAAACAATTTGTCTGCTCAAAACTGCCGTGAAGAAAAGAGTTCTGCTATATGAAATTTGTCGAGTCATTTCCGGCGTTGCGGTATATAAGACGCTGCAAAGACGATTCGGGAATGTTCATATAGTGCTCATTCGCGGTGCAAGCGGGGATGTGTATATCCAATACGGCCTTCTTGATGCCTACTTGTCGCAAAACTCAATAAAAAACTTTGCTATTGCTGGAGATGGCTTGGGAATAATACCGCTGGGGAAAATGTATGCGCATAAAGCAGTGCTCTTATCTACGCGGGCTTCTGAGCATTTGGAACGGGCTTATTTATTTTTGAATGGCAAAGGAATGAATATAGTATTTCCATTTAGATGGAGCGATAGCTTTTCAATGGTTAATAAGTGCCGCATAAGAATGCTTGAACGGTACGATTTTATGGACACTTATAGCTATTTCTCTTTTAATCTATCAGAACGTACTGTTTGTCAATTGCCCAATCTCGTTGAAGCGGACGAGCAAAATATTCTTATCTGGCAGCAGAAAGGAATAATTAAAGGGCAGACTGTCTTGCTCTCACCGGACGCAAATTCGATCACTTGTTTGCCGATTTGGTTTTGGAACGGTATCATTCGAGAACTACGTGAGCGCGGCTATACTGTGTTTGTCAATTGTAATTATCAAACCTATTTCAGAGCGCCAAACCTTTTTTCTCCGTGGAATATGAGCGTTCAAATGCTGGAATGCTGTGGATCCTTTTTGGGGGCGCGCAGCGGCTTCTGTGATATCATTTCTTCGGCAAAATGCAAAAAAGTGATCATATATCCCGCAATTCAGAAAAATGTGAATTACAGTTTTCACCGCTCCGAGGCAGAATTCAGCAGCTTGGAGAAAATGGGGCTTTCCTCTGCTGACAATTTGGTTGAACTCAGCACACCCTTGCTTCAAAACATTACTGACAAAGAGACCATGCTGACCGGAACAGAGCATTTTGTATCTTCGCTGGAGAAGTTGAGAAAAGAAATCTTGGAACAGTTTCCGACAATTAGAGAGGAGCGCGAAATATGATAATCCTGAAACCCGTAGTTCACGAAACCATTTGGGGCGGAAAAAAGCTGATGCCGTTTGCCGACACGAAATGCGAAAGAATAGGCCATCTGTATTCCGTAAATTGCAATGCGAAAGAAACGAATACAATATTGAATGGTGCTTATGCAGGCAAGACCTTGAATGAGTATTTCGACGAGAATAAGTCGCGTTTTGGCTTGGAGGAATATGATTATTTCCCTCTTGTGATTGCGCTTGTTGACGCAAATGACAATTTGAGCATTCAAGTCCATCCCGACGACCAAACAGCACCGGTTTTGAATTCTGCCATCAAGCTCGGCAAGAACGAGTCTTGGTATTTCATAGACCCGCCGGAATGTGGATATATTTTCGACGGCTGTTTGTGCGAAAATATGGACGAACTGAGGGGGAGCATAGCCACAGGAAACATGGAGACCGTGACCGGGCATTTGGAGATTAAAGCCAGTGACTATACCCACGTTGTGGCCGGCACGCTTCATGCGATGACCAAGGGCACTTTGGTGTATGAAATTGAAGAAAATGCGGGCTGCACCTATCGCTTTTATGATTTTGACCGCATTGACAAAAACGGCGAGAAAAGGCCTCTCCAAATCCCAGAGGCGTTTTACTCGATTCATTTGAAAAATAAATCTGCCGTTTCGCATTACGGAGAAGCTCCCATTGAAGAGCGCCGGTACAGAACCCAGCATTATTCATCCCTCGGAAGCTATAAAAACGAGAGCAAGACCCTGCAGGCTCTCACTGTCCTGCGTGGCTCATGCAAGGTCGAAAATGTGAATGTGATTACCGGAATGTCCATCCTCTTAGAGCCGGGGGAATTTGTTGACCTTTCCGGCGTAGAGGCTGTTGTCGCACAGCCCAAGCGCGTCGACGGCTCTGAGGCCGGATGAACAAAATACTGAGCGCCGTCACTTCGCATTCCCGCATGACTCCCGCAAACAGCGCACCAACAACAAGCCTCAATAAGCACTCCAAAACCAACACAGGCACACGAAATAAACCGTTTCGTGTGCCTGTGTTAAGTTTATTCGCCGCTAGATTGCCTTTACAACAACCCCTCACAGACTCCCAACAATCGCATCCGCCAAATCCTCTATCTGCGCCAATTGATCCTCGGCGAGGGAGGAGCGGACGGTTATTGTGTCGCCGATGAACTCCGTGCCCTTGAGCGGGGAGAGGATGTCGCGCATCATTTTCGCGCTAGTGGGCGCCCAGCTTCCGTTTTCCATGAGGGCGATTTTGCGGTTTTGCAGGTTGTGGTTTGCAAGGTCGTGCAGCAGGTTTTCCATCGTGACGAACACGCCCGCGTTGTACGTCGGCGCGGCGAACACAAGGTGGCTGCAGCGGAACGCGTTGGAGATTATCTCGCTTGCCGGGGTGACGGACGCGTCGAACATGCGCACGCGCACACCGCGCTCGACCAGCTTCGTGGCCAACACGCTTGCGGCGTTCTCGGTGTGGCCGTAAACGCTCGCGTAGGCGAGCATGACGCTCTTTTCCTCCGGGGTGTAGCTGCTCCACAGCAGGTATTTTTCCAAAAACGCGCCGAAGTCGCGCCGCCACACAAAGCCGTGCAGCGGGCACACGAGGCTTATCTCCAGCGTCGCCGCCTTTTTCAGCACGGCCTGAACCTGCGGGCCGTATTTGCCGACGATGTTGGTGTAATACCGGCGTGCCTCGTCCAAATTCTCGGCAAAAAAGTCGGCCTCATCGGCAAAAAGCCGCCCGTTGAGCGCGCCGAATGTGCCGAACGCGTCCGCCGAGAAGAGGATCTTGTCCGTCAAATCATAGCTGAGCATGACCTCCGGCCAGTGCACCATCGGCGCCATCACGAAGGTGATTTTGTGCCGCCCAAGCTCAAGCACGTCGCCCTCTTTGACAAGCTCCAGCCGCCCGTCAAAGTTCATGCCGCGGAAAAAGTTTTTCAGCATGGTCTCCGTTTTGGCGTTGCACACCAGCTTGATTTCCGGGAAGCGCAGCATCAGCGCCTCGATGGTGTACGCATGATCCGGCTCCATGTGCGAGACAATGAGATAATCCGGCTTGCGCCCGCCGAGCGCGTGGTCGACGTTTTCAAAATACGTCTGATACACGGCCTTGTCCACCGTGTCGAAAATCGCCACCTTCTCGTCGAGCAGCACATAAGAGTTGTAGCTCACGCCGTCGGGCACATCATAAACGCCCTCAAAGCAGGCAAGCCGCCGGTCGTCAGCGCCCACCCAAATCAAATCCTCCGTAACCTTTCTCGTGCAGTACATGCGCATGAACCTCCGTTTTCTAAGATTTCATGCGTCAATTATATATCAGCCCGCACCAAACACCTGTTGCATGCGCAACAAAAAAGTGATAGTATTATAGATATAATTGCGGCAGAAAGAAAAAGAGGTGTCGTATATGGTTGGGGAGACCGAGCTGTTCTCCGGGATAAGCGAGGACAGCATAGAAAAAATGATTGCCTGCTTTAAGCCGGAAACGCGCGCATTCCGCCGCGGCGAGACCGTCATGGTCTATTCCTCTGACTTGAGCTATCTCTGCGTGCTGCTCAGCGGCGCGGCGCATTTATACTGCATGGACAGCGACGGCGAGTACGTCCTCTTGGAAAACTACTCCGCCAATGACATCTTCGGCGAGGTTTTCGCCATGCCCTACGGCGATTTGGGTTACGCCGTCGAGGCCGACAGCGATTGCCGCGTCATGTTCATCCGCTTTTCGTGCATCACGGGGCGCTGCCCGAACGCGTGTCAGCACCACACGCGCCTGACGCAGAATCTTTTCGAGCTGACGGCCAAAAAGGCGCAGTCGCTCGCCATGCGCATCAACATGCTCAGCAAGCGCTCACTGCGCGGCAAGCTCAACGCATATTTCGACTATCTCCGCGAAAAAACCGGCAGCACCAGCTTCGACGTCGAGACCTCGCTGTCCCAGCTCGCGGTGTTCCTCTGCGCCGACCGCGCCAGCATGATGCGGGAGCTGAAAAACATGGCCGACGAGGGGCTCATCGAGCGGCACGGCCGCCGTGTCAGGCTGCTGCGCGCGTGACTACATATTATAAATAAGGAGGCCAAACCATGTCAGCAAAGAAATTCTACACCCCCGATGGGGCTGTTCAAAGCGCGGAATTAGAGCGCGATTATGCCGCCGCCGACAAGTTCGACGGCGCGCGCGTGGGCAAGCTCGGCGTGTATTACCGCGACGGACTGCGCACCAAGTTCATGGCGTTTGACACGCTGGAGCGGGCGTTCATCCGCATCCAGGAGGTCACGGGGCGCATGTGCTGCGGCAGCGTCAACTTTGCGTATTACCGCCTTGTGCTCGTGCGCGGCGGCGTGGAGTGCGCCGACATAATGTCCGAAAGCGAAAAGGCGATGGACGCGGCGCTGGCCAAAATCCGCGAAAACGCGCCCGCGCTCGCAATCGGCGTGGCGCAGTAGTCACTAAACTCACCCGAACGGCTTATAATATATAGGGCGGCAGCGGGCGCATGATGTGCGCCGACGTCTGTCGCCTTATTATTATATGAAGGCGTTGATATAATGCTGCATTCTCTTGCCCTTGCCGGGCTTGGCACGGGCTTTATATTTCTGATGACCACGCTGGGCGCGGCGACGGTGTTCTTTTTCGCGGGGGAGATGAATCCGCGCCTGCGCCGGGCGATGATGGGCTTTGCCGCGGGCGTGATGCTCGCGGCCTCGGTGTGGAGCATGATAATCCCCGCCATCGAGCGCGCCGAGAGCGCCGGGGCGCGCCTGCCGTGGCTGCCCGCTGCGCTGGGCATCGTCGCGGGCGCGGCGTTTCTCATGCTGCTCGATGGGGTCATCGCGCGCCTCGGCCTTGCCCGGCGCGGCACATCGCCCCTGCTCATCACGGCCATCACCGTCCACAACATACCGGAGGGCATGGCCGTGGGTCTGGCGTTCGCCCTCGCCGCGCACGGCGAGGGCATGGCCGCCGCGTCCGCCCTCGCCCTCGGCATCGGCATTCAGAACCTGCCGGAGGGCGCGGCGGTGTCGCTCCCGCTCAGGCAGCTGGGCATGTCGCGCGCCCGCGCGTTCGGCATGGGCGTGCTCTCCGGCGCGGTCGAGCCGCTGTTCGGGGTGCTGGCGGTGCTCGCCGTGGCCGGGGCGCAGGGCGCGATGCCGTGGCTGCTGGGCTTCGCGGCGGGGTCGATGCTCTATGTCTCCGCGCACGAGCTTATCCCCGAAGCGAGCGGGCGCACCGGCTCGTGCGCCTTCGTTGGCGGGTTTTTGATAATGCTGGTGCTCGACGTCGCCCTCGGTTAGCGCGCAATCCGTCCCAATCTCTCCGACAGGGCTTGACAACTCCGCTCGGAAATATTATAATCGTATCAAGCTTTATAACGCGGGTTATATAACGCTCCGCAAAATTGATATGAACTAAGGAGAACGAGAAATGCCCCCCAAACCGAAATATACAAGGGAAGAAATCACCGCCGCCGCCTTTGAACTTGTGCGCGAGCGCGGATCTGACGCCATGACCGCGCGCGAGGTCGGCAAGTGCCTGGGCGTGTCCAGCTCGCCCATTTTCACCGGCTTTCGCGACATGGAAGAGCTTCGCGTCAACGTCGTGGCGCGCGCCCGCGCCCACTTTGATGAGTATGTCGCCGTGGCCGAGGGGTTCAAGCCGGCCTTCAAAAAGCGCGGCATGCAGTGGGTGAAGTTTGCGCAGGATGAGCCTATGCTTTTCCGCCTGCTTTTCATGTGCGACAACGGCTCGAACACCGACCTTGACACCGCCATCGGCATCAACCCCTCCAGCCGCGTTGAGGACATTGACATCATCATGCGCGACTATTCGCTCACCCGCGAGCAGGCCGAGCACCTTTTCCGCCAAATGTGGGTGTATACCTACGGCCTGTGCTCTCTGTGCGCCGCGCACGTCTGCCGCTTCGAGGATGAAGAAATCTCCACCCTCTTGACCGACGTCTTCACCGGCCTCCTCCACGTCCTCAAATCCCCACCCACCAACGTCCCCCTCCCGGTCGAGGTGTAAGGCGAGAATTAAAACGCGATAACGCGATAATTCGTAATTTAATAGCTCTTGCAGCACAACAATCCGCTCCCCATGGCGCAAAGCTGACGCATTCAGCCCGCCCATGGGGAGTATGTCATCTCCCGCAATTTGTTGAAAAATGTCGGGGATATGGTATAATGGCATCAGATTATGCGACATTCCCTTTCAACCAAGAGGAGGAGAACCATGGATAGATTGAAAATGCAAACGGCGAACAAAGCCGATGAGAATTTCAAAAAGCTGGCAGAGCTGTTCCCCAATGCTGTAACCGAGACTATTGACGAGAACGGCGAGGTGGTTCGTGCCATTGACAAGGACGTGCTTATGCAGGAGATTTCCGTAAAGGTCGTGGACGGCAAAGAGGAACGGTATCAGTTCACTTGGCCGGACAAGAAAAAGTCTGTCCTGCTCGCAAACGCCCCCATTTCCAAAACCCTCCGTCCCTGCCGTGAGGAAAGCGTGGACTTCGACACCACCGAAAACCTCTATATCGAGGGCGACAACTTGGAAGTGCTGAAGCTCTTGCAGGAGACTTATCTCGGCAAAATCAAGATGATTTACATTGACCCTCCGTATAACACGGGCAATGACTTCGTGTACGAGGACGACTTTGCCCAAAGTGCCGATGAATACCTCGCCAACAGCGGTCAGTTTGATGACGAGGGCAATCGACTTGTTACCAACACGGAAAGCAAAGGTCGTTTTCATACCAATTGGCTGAATATGATTTATCCCAGATTGAAACTTGCTAAAGATTTACTGTCGGATGATGGTGTATTACTTATAAGCATCGACGATAACGAAATAGACAATCTGACACGTTGTTGTTCGGAAATTTTCGGTTCAACAAATATCATCGCAACCTTTGTTGTTGCTTCTAACTCTGCAAAGAACAACTCAAAATTTGTTTCAATAACGCACGAGTATTTATTATGCGTCGCAAAAAACAAAGAAGAACTCCCCGCTGGTTGGGCTGTTGCAAAAACAAATTCAGAGAGTTTTATTAGAATATCACAACAACTTCTTAAAAGCGGAAAGACAACAAATGAGATTCATTCTGAGCTTCTAGCACTTGTTAAATATCCGAAGTATTATGAGTTTGACCATTATACTTATGTGGATAGCCGTGGACCATTTCGTGCCTCTGACTTAACAGCTCCTGGAAGCAAGGCGAGGTATGATGTTATTCATCCTGTAACTCATAAACCTTGTAAAACAGGGACCAGAGGATGGGCATATTCTGAGTCTGAAATGGCAAAACTGATTTCCAATGATTACATTTTGTTTGGCGAAGACGAGACGGTTATGCCCCAACTAAAAAACTATTTATTTGAAAATGAAAAATCACTTCCAAAGTCGGTATTGTTCTTTGATTCGCAGTCGTCAACAAAGTGGATGAAATCACAGGGATTTGGTTTTGACTTTCCCAAAGCAATCGACTACATCAAATATATAATTTCGATGTATCCGCATAAGAATTTCAAGATTCTTGATTTCTTCTCCGGTTCAGCAACAACTGCTCACGCAGTCATGCAACTCAATGCCGAGGACGGCGGACACCGTAAGTTCATCATGGTGCAGTTGCCGGAAGAAACAGACGAAAAGAGCGAAGCATACAAGGCTGGATATAAAAACATCTGCGAAATTGGCAAAGAAAGAATACGTCGTGCAGGAAGTCAAATAGTGTCTGCGGGGGGGGGACACTTATCTGCGCTTGACGGTCACGCAGAGCCGAGCGCCCCCATTGACATCGGTTTCCGTGTCTTGAAATGTGACACTTCCAACATGAAAGACGTTTATTATCGCCCCGATGAAGTTGCGCAAAATATGTTTGATGACTATGCGAGCAACATTAAAGAAGACCGCACAGCCGAGGACTTGCTGTTCCAAGTCATGCTTGACCTTGGTATCCTGCTGTCCTCCAAGATTGAGGAAACTACCATTGCAGGCTGCAAGGTGTTCAATGTTGCCGAGGGTTTCCTGTACGCGTGCTTTGACAGCAATGTGTCCGATGAAGTTGTGACTGCCATTGCCAAGGAACAGCCTTACTACGCCGTGTTCCGCGACAGCGGCATGGCAAGCGACGCTGTACTGACAAACTTCGATCAGGTTTTCGCTGCCATCAGTCCCTCCACAGTGCGGAAAGTGCTGTAAGTGAAACTAACAGCATAAATCCGAGAAAGTGAGGAAGCCGATATGAAGTTTAATTTTAAGGTACAACAATACCAAACCGACGCCGTGGATGCTGTTGTGCGCGTTTTCAACGGTCAGCCGCACTATGACCGAGTTTCATATATTCGAGATTTGGGGGCGCAAAAAACATACGTCGGTGTGGACGGAATGTCCTTTAATGACGGGAAACAGTTGTCATTTGTCCCTGTGGATGAACAGCTTGACTTTGGGGATATTGAATATGACGATGTGACCGGTTATAAAAACGAAGCGATTGAGCTGTCAGACGCCCAATTGCTCGACAATATTAGGGCGGTTCAAAGCGAGAACAACATCAAAGTCTCCGACAGGCTGAACGGTGATGTTGGACGCTGTTCTCTTGACATTGAGATGGAGACCGGCACGGGCAAAACTTATGTATACATAAAGACCATGTTTGAATTGAACAAGCGTTACGGCTGGAGCAAGTTCATCGTTGTCGTGCCGAGCATTGCAATCCGTGAGGGCGTGAACAAAACCTTTCAAATCACTGCCGATCACTTTATGGAGCAGTACGGCAAAAAGGCGCGCTTTTTCATCTACAACAGCGCCAATTTGAACGAGCTGGACAACTTTTCCTCAAGCTCCGGCATCAACGTCATGATTATCAACACGCAGGCTTTTGCACGTTCTTTTACAGAAGTGGACGATAATAATAAAAAAGCGAACAAGGAGCAACTGATTATCTATAGCCCGCGTGATGAGTTCGGTTCTCGCCGCCCTATCGACGTTATCAAGGCGAACAGACCTATCATCATTTTGGATGAACCGCAGAAGATGGGCGGCGAGGTTACGCAGAAAGCACTCAAGAACTTTAATCCGTTGTTCAGCTTGAACTACTCTGCAACTCACGCCAAGGAGCATAATCTTATCTATGTCCTTGATGCTCTCGATGCGTTCAACAAGAAGCTCGTTAAAAAGATTGAGGTTAAGGGATTTGAGGTCAAGAACCTTACCGGAACAAATCAGTATCTCTATTTGGAGAATATTGTTCTCTCTCCGAGCAAGCCGCCTATGGCTAAAATGGAAATCGAAGTGGCACAGAACACCGGACACAAGCGTAAGCTGTTCACTCTTGCCGTTGGAGATAACCTCTACTATAAGTCCAATGAAATGGAGCAGTATAAAGACGGTTACGTAATTGCTGACATTGAGCCGCTGCGCGGTACGGTGACATTCACGAACGGGCTGGTAATCAATCAGGGGGAAGTGATCGGCGATGTGGTTGAAGCGGACATGCGCCGCATTCAAATCAGAGAGACTATTCAATCTCATTTTGAGAAAGAAGAACGCCTCTTTGGCATGGGCATTAAAACCCTGTCTCTGTTTTTCATCGACGAGGTTGCCAAGTACCGTCAGTACGACGAGGACGGCAATGAGGTCTTGGGCGAATACGGTCGTATCTTTGAGGAAGAATACACGAATATCCTTAACGAGTATCTGACCGTGTTCGACACGCCGTATCAAAAGTATCTGCGCAGCATTGAAACGGCGGACACCCACAAGGGCTATTTCAGCATCGACAAAAAGACCGGACGCAGTATTAACTCCTCACTCAAGCGCGGCTCTGAGTTCTCGGATGATATTTCGGCATACGACCTTATTTTGAAAAATAAAGAACGCCTTTTGTCCTTTGACGAGCCGACAAGATTTATCTTTTCTCACTCTGCTCTGCGTGAGGGCTGGGACAACCCTAATGTGTTTCAAATCTGCACGCTGAAGCACAGCGACAGCTCCACACAGAAGCGGCAGGAAGTCGGGCGCGGTCTGCGTCTTTGCGTGAACCAAGCCGGCAACAGAATGGACGCGGAAACACTCGGCGAGCGCGTGCACGATATCAACAAGCTGACCGTTGTTGCAAGTGAAAGCTACAAGGGCTTTGTCGCCGACCTGCAATCCGACATCAAGAAAGTGCTGTACGACAGGCCGACGGCGGCAACCAGCGAATACTTCAAGGGCAAGTTCGTCAAAGTGGACGGCAAGCCGACCGCCATTGACGAAAAGACCGCCAACGCAATTGAGTACTATCTTATTTCCAATCAGTATGTGGATATGGACAGAAAGGTCACGGATAAGTACCGCATGGATATGGAAATGGGTGCGCTTGCGCCCATGCCGCCGCAGCTCGCCCCGATGAGCGAGGGTGTTCACGCGCTTGTGCAGGCCGTCTTTGATGAGTCTGCGCTGGAGCGCATGGTGGGCAACGGCAAGCCGGTAAAGGTCGAGGGCAACACTCTGAATCAGAACTACTATAAAAAAGAATTTCAAGAGCTTTGGAAAAGAATCAATCACAAATACGCCTATACGGTTTCTTTCGACAGCTCCGAGCTGATTGAAAAAGCCATTCGCCACATTGACAATGAACTTTTTGTCTCCGAACTGACTTACACCGTCTCCAAGGGCGAACAGACCGATGAAATGGACGCCAATGCGCTTGAACGCGGCGAAGCCTTCAAGTCCGCAAAGACCCGCACAACAACGCTCAAGCGCAGTGAGGTCAGCCATATCACCTATGACCTGGTCGGCAAAATCGCCGAGGGCACAGTGCTGACCCGCAAAACCGTTGTTGAGATTATCAAAGGCATATCCCCGGTGAAGTTTGCCATGTATAAGGCAAACCCCGAAGAGTTTATTTCCAAGGTCATTCGCCTTATCAATGAGCAAAAGGCAACGATGATTGTTGAGCATATCACCTATGACCAAATCGAGGGCGAATATGACAGCAGTATATTCACCGCCGAGAAAACCTCAGCCGGTATCGACGATGCGTTCAAAGCGACAAAGCATATTCAAGACTATGTGTTCACCGACGGATATGCGAAAAAGAGCGTGGAACGCCGGTTTGCCGAGGAATTGGACGCCGCCGAAGAAGTTGCGGTTTATGCCAAGCTGCCGAGGGGCTTTCATATTCCCACGCCTGTTGGCAACTACTCTCCCGACTGGGCAATTGCTTTTCACGAGGGAACGGTGAAGCACATTTTCTTCATTGCCGAGACCAAGGGAACGATGGAGAGCCTCAGCTTGAAGCCGATTGAAAAAGCAAAAATCTCTTGTGCAAGAAAACTGTTCAACGAGATTTCCACCGAGAATGTCAAGTACCACGAGGTCGTCGACTATAAGCACTTATTTGCTCTGGTGAACTCACTGTGAGCGGGTCGGGCGAATTGACGGTTTATTAGTTTACCCCACAAAGTGTGCGCGGCGGACGCCGCGCACATTCCCACTCCAACACGACAATTTCGCCTTGCCGCATATTTTCCTGAAACAAAACGGATAATAACAGCGTCTATACAGCGTCTATTGAGACCCCGTGGTCTGTCTTTTACCGGAGGCAAAGAAAGAGATATGAAAAAGCTTCTTGACACCCTGCGGCGCAGCCGCACGGCGGACGCGGCGCTGGTTTCGGCGGCGGTGTTTGTGTTCATCCTCGCGCTGGGGGTGTTTTTCCTGCTGGATAAGCGCCACGTGCGCTTCAAGCTCGACGGCGGCGACGAAATCACCGTGGAATACGGCCAACGCTTCACCGATCCCGGCGTGAGCGCATCCGCTGTGGGGGAGTACACGCTCTCGCGCCCGCTGCGCGTCAACTCGCGCGGCGAGGTGGACACGCTCCGCCTCGGCCGCTATACCCTCACCTACACCGCGCGCTACAAATCCCACGACTACACCGCCGAGCGCGTCGTGAACGTCGTGGACACCACCCCGCCCGTCATCACCCTGCACTATGACAGCTCATATCGCCCCAACTGGCTCGACGGCTACGTCGAGGAGGGCTACTCCGCCGAGGATGCGCACGACGGCGACCTCACCGCCGCCGTGGCCGTCACGCGCGAGGCCGGGCGCATCATATACACCGTCGCCGATGCTGCCGGAAACCGCGCCAGCGTCGAGCGCAAGCCGAATTACACCGTGGCCTGTCCCACGCTCACGCTTTTCGGCGATGCTGCCGTCACGATCAGCGCCCGCCCGCGCTACGACGACCCCGGCTGCGCCGCCTATGACGAGCACGGCAACGACCTCGGCGAATACCTCACCGTCGGCGGCGACCTCCGCCCCGACACGCCGGGGGAGTACACCGTGGTTTATTCTGTCTCGAACGCCGACGGTGACGAGGTTCGCGCCGAGCGGCGCGTCACCGTCGCGGGGCAGAGTCTCCCGCCGGAGGTGCGCGAGGACAAGGTCATCTACCTCACCTTTGACGACGGCCCCGGTCCTTACACCGACGCGCTTTTGGACGTGCTGGCCGAATACGGCGCGAAAGCGACGTTTTTCGTCACCGGCAACCGCGAAAAATACCGCGCCGCCATCACCCGCGCCCACAACGAGGGTCACGCCATCGGCGTGCACACCTACACCCACGAATACGGCACGATTTACTCCTCCGAGGACGCGTTTTTCGACGATTTCAGCCGCACCGAGGACATGATTTACGCCCTCACCGGCAGCTACACCCAGCTTTGCCGCTTCCCCGGCGGCAGCTCCAACACCGTCAGCCGCTTCAACCGCGGCATAATGAGCCGTCTCACGGCGCAGCTGGAGCAAATGCAGTACCGCTATTTCGACTGGAACGTCACCAGCGGCGACGCGGGAGAGACGCGCGGCACCCAGCGCGTCGCGGAGAACATCATCTCCGGCTGCGCGGGCAAAAGCACCGCCGTCGTCCTCCAGCACGACATCAAGGAGTTCAGCGTCAACGCTGTGGAGACTGTGCTCCAATGGGGTGCGGAGAATGGGTACACCTTCAAAGCCCTCGACCTCTCGTCCCCCTGCATGCACCACGGCGTGGCCAACTGAATATGCCATGAGCACCGGACGCGTCGGTTCGGTGCTCATTTTTTGTTGACATCACGCCGCGCAGATATTATTATTGTCTTGCGCCGCATCCGGCCTGACCGGAGCGACAGCAGAAAGGAATTGAATATGAAAAAGAAAGCACCTGACACATCCGTCAGCCGCATGGCCGCGCGCGGCATTTTGGGCGCGCTCATCGTCGTGCTGGCCTTGCTCGGCAACGTCGTGCGCTTCGGACCGTTCCCGATTACGCTCGCCCTCGTCCCGATTATCATCGGCGCGGCGCTGTACGGCGCGGAGATGGGCGCGACGCTCGGCGCGTTTTTCGGCCTTGTCACGCTCGTCATCGGCCTCACCGGCCTTGACGGCGGCACGGTCATTTACCTCATGGGTATCTCCCCTGTGGCCTGCGTGGCCGTGTGCGTTTTGAAGGGCTTGGCCGCCGGCTGGGTCTCCGGGCTGGTGTACTCCGTCCTCGCGCGCAAGAATGAGCACCTCGCCGTCATTGCGGCGGGTGTGACCTGCCCCGTGGTGAACACCGGCGTGTTCATCGTCGGCATGCTGCTCTTCTTCGCCTCCGCGCTCGAAACCTGGGCGAGCGGGCAGGGGCTTTTGTATTACGTCATTTTCGGCCTCACGGGGCTCAATTTCCTCGTCGAGACGGCGGTGAACCTCGTGCTCGCCTCCGGCATAACCACCATAGTCAAATACGCAAAAGGCAGGGACAAAAAATGATACTTGCGCTCGATGTCGGCAACACGAATATCGTCCTCGGCTGCATAGAGGACGGTGAAATCATCAACGTCGTCCGCATTCAGACGGACGCGAACATGACCGGCGACGAATACGCCATCAAGCTCAAAGATATTTTGGAGATTTACTCCATTGACACCAAGGCGTTCGAGGGGGCGATAATGTCCTCGGTCGTGCCGCCGGTGACGCGGCGTCTGCAAGAGGCCGTGCGCTTTGTCACGGGGTGCGAGTGCATGATGGTCGGCCCCGGCATGAAAACCGGGCTGAACGTCCGCATTGATGACCCCGGCACTCTCGCCGGTGACATCGTCGTGGGCAGCGTGGCCGCCGTGCAGTATTACGGCACGCCCTGCATAGTCCTCGACATGGGCACGGCCACCACCATCGTCGCCATCGACAGCGGCAATTGCTATCTCGGCGGCGCGATAATTCCGGGCGTGAAGCTGTCCTATGCCGCGCTTTCCGCGGGCGCGAGCCTCCTGCCGGAGATCGCCATCACCGCCCCCAAGGCGTGCATCGCCAAAAACACGGTCGACTCCATGCGCTCCGGCGCGGTTTACGGCACGGCGGCGATGATCGACGGCATGATTGAGCGCATGGAGGCCGAGCTTGGCGAAAAGTGCACCCTCGTCGCCACCGGCGGCATCGCCCAGTTCGTCACCCCCCACTGCAAACGCGCCATAATCTGCGACAACGACCTCCTCCTAAAAGGCCTCTGGACGCTGTATAAGAAAAATACGGAAAAGAAGAACTGAATAGGCGAAATATATAAATCAAAAAGCACGGCAGAGTATGAAATGCCGTGCTTTTCCCACCCCCTCACACTTGCAGCAGCTTTGTCATTTCTCTCCGCAGGTGCTCGATTATGCGCTTTTCGAGGCGGCTTATGTAGCTTTGGGAGATGCCCATTATTTCGGCCACCTCTTTTTGCGTGTACTCGCGCCCGGCGGCGAGGCCGAAGCGCATTATGATTATCGTTTTCTCGCGCTCGGAGAGGGTGGAGATGGCCTGCATGAGCATTTGCCGGTCGGCGTCGTCCTCCAAGGGGCGGGCGACCTCGTCCTCGTCCGTGCCGAGTATGTCGGACAAGAGCAGCTCGTTGCCGTCCCAGTCGGTGTTGAGCGGCTCGTCAAAGCTGATTTCCGTGCGCTGTGAGCTTATCTTGCGCAGGTACATGAGAATTTCGTTTTCAATACAGCGCGAGGCGTAGGTGGCCAGCTTAATGTTTTTTGACGAATTGAAGGTGTTCACCGCCTTGATGAGCCCGATTGTGCCGATGGATATCAAATCCTCGATGTTTATACCCGTGTTTTCAAACCTTTTCGCGATGTACACCACAAGGCGCAGATTGTGCTCGATGAGCCGCTTTTTGGCCTCGGCGTCGCCGCTTTCCGCGCCCGCCACGGCCTTCTCCTCCTCGCTGCGCTCCAAGGGCGGCGGCAGGGTGTCGCTGCCGCCGATATAAAAAACCGACGGCGGCGTCAGCCCCAGTATGTTCAAAAGCTGCTCACGCAGAAAGACTATTTGCGGTTTACATAACATTTCAAATCCTCCGATTTCATATAATAGCTGACGGGTGTTCAACTCTTGTCGGCAATAATCCCGTCGTACCCGTCGCCCGCCACGGCGGGGCTTATCGCGGCCAGCATCTCCCGCTTTTCGCCGTTTACCGTCACGCTGTCCGGCCTGAATGCCGCCAGCAGCCCCGCCCCGCCGACGGCGGAGTAGGGGACAAGGCGGAGCTTCGCGCGCCCGTCAACTGCGCGCTCACAGAGCGCGACGGCGTCCGCGCACAGCACGGATTCACTCACCCCCAGCAAGGGCGCGGCGACGTGCGGGCACACCACCATCACCGGCAGCGCGCTGACGGGGTCGGTGAGCGCGTTGCCGCTGTCGACAAGGGCGGTGAACTCCGCGCTGTGCTCACCGAGGGTGAGCACAACGCGCGCCCTCGGCAGGGCAAGCGCCGCGCCCCGCCGCCGCAGCACCCACGACAGCAGAATATAACACACCGCGAACGACACGATGAGCGTGCGCGCGTCGAACGCGGGATGCCCCCCGGCCAGCTCAATTGCCCATATAAACCCGCCGAACGCCGCCGACACCGCCATGAACACCGCCGCACAGCGCAGCATGCGCGCCTCGCCTCCGTAGGCCACGGCGGCCATCACCAGCCCCGCGCCGAGCTTCGCCGCCGGGAGTGCCAGCGCGCCCGCCCCCGGCAGATACACCGCCACGGCGTAAACGCTCCCCAGCGCGGCGGCGACAAGATAGCGCCGCCGCCTGAGAATCACGCCGCACACCTGCCCCGACAAAAGCAGCAGCAGATAGTCTGCGGCGAGGTTGGTTATAAAAAGCGTGTCTATGTAAATGACCTTCATGCCCGCATTATACCGCGCCGCCGGGGCGATAATTTGTCAATTGGGGAATTGTCAAAAACAATATCCTGTGGTAAAATCTTAGGGCGAAATATGCAATCTCGGCGGAAAGCCGCCGCGAATGGAAACGAAAGGTATGATGCAGTCATGTGGTTTTGGTTTGCGCTGATCGCGCTTTTGTGCTGGAGCGGTTCTGATTTGTTCTCGAAAATCGGCTGTCAGGACGCGACGGACAAATACAGCCACCTCAAAATGGTCACTGCGGTCGGCGTTGTGATGGGGCTTCACGCCGCGTATGAAATTTTCATCGGCGGTGTGGAAATCAACGGCGAAATCTTGCTGACCTATCTCCCGGTCTCGCTTTTGTACATCAGCTCCATGGCCATGGGCTATTTGGGGCTGAGGTATATTGAGCTGTCCATCTCCTCGCCGATTTGCAACTCCTCCGGCGCGGTCGTCGCGGTGCTCACCTTTGCCACTGTCGGCATCAGCGATGAGCTGCCGCCCCTTGCGCTTGTGGCCGTGGCGTTTGTGTGCCTGGGCGTCATCGCGCTGGGCATCACCGAGGCCAACGAGGACGAGGAGCTTCGCCGCGCCCGTCAGGACGAATCAAACCACCATTACGCCAAAAGCTGGCTTGCCATCACCATACCTATTATATACTGCCTTCTAGACGCGCTCGGCACGTTTGCCGACAGCCGCGTGCTGGAGGTTTTGAACGAGGATTCGGCCAACGTGGCCTACGAGCTGACCTTCCTTTTCGTCGGCATCATCAGCGCGGTTTACGTCCTCGGCGTGAAAAAGCAGCGCCTCATCCCCAAGCAGGAAGCCCCGAAATATACCGGCGCCGTGTTTGAAACAATAGGCCAGTTCTTTTATATTTATGCCCTCGCCGACACCGAGCACGTCGCCTTTGCCGCGCCGATTATCTCGTCTTACTGCGTGGCGTCGGTGATATGGGGGCGCATCTTCCTCAAAGAAAAGCTGTCCAAAAAGCATTACCTTTCCATCGCGCTTGTCGTGGTCGGCATCGTGATTATGGGCATACTTGATATATAAGGAGAAAAGCGAAATGAGCAACATTTATAAACGCGTTCTGATTAAAATCAGCGGCGAGGCGCTTGCCGCGGACAACAAAACCGGCTATGATTTCAACTTCGTTCTGCGCGTGTGCTCCGCCATAAAGGCGGCGGCGGAGGGCGGCGTGCAGTTTGGCATCGTCATCGGCGGCGGCAACTTTTGGCGCGGCGTCAAGGACGGCGCGGGGCACATCGAGCGCGTGAGCGCGGATCGCATGGGCATGCTGGCCACGGCGATGAACTGCCTTGCCGTGGCGGATGTGTTCAAGCAGCTGGGCGCAGATGCGCGCGTCATGACCGCCGTTGACATTCAGGGCGTGGGCGAGAGATACGACACCAAGAAAGCCATCGAGCACCTTGAAAACGGCAGAATCGTCATCTTCGGCTGTGGCACGGGCATGCCCTTCTTCTCCACCGACACCGCCGCCGCTCTCCGCGCCGCCGAAATCGGCGCGGACGCGATACTCCTCGCCAAGAACATCGACGGCGTATACTCCGCCGACCCCCGCAAGGACTCCTCCGCCGTGAAGTTTGACGAGATCAGCTATGACGAAGTCCTCTCCCGCCACCTCGCCGTCATGGACTCCACCGCCACCAGCCTCGCCATGGACAACAACATCCCCCTCATCGTCTTTGCCCTGGCCGAGCCGGAGAACATCGGGCGCGTCCTCGCCGGGGAAAAGCTCGGCACAACGGTCAAATAAATTCACAATCTGTCGCATTTCAATTCACAAAAACAAAAAAACATTATGATAATATACCGGAGGTACCAACATGTCTGACTATCAGGAATTTGAAGGCAAGATGAAAAAAACCTGCGAGGCGCTCAACACGCAGCTGGCCACCATTCGCGCCGGGCGCGCCAACGCCGCCGTGCTCGACCAGATTCAGGTCGATTACTACGGCTCGCCCACGCCCATTCAGCAGCTCGCGTCCATCGCCACGCCTGACCCGCGCTCTCTGCTTATTCAGCCGTGGGACGCGTCTGTCCTCAAGGGCATTGAAAAGGCCATTCTCGCCTCTGAGCTGGGCATCAACCCGCAGAACGACGGGCGCATGCTGCGCCTTGTATTCCCCCCGCTGACCGAGGAGCGCCGCAAAGAGCTCGTCAAGCAGACCAAGAAGTACGGCGAGGAGGCCAAGGTCGCCATCCGCAACATCCGCCGCGACGCCATTGACAAGTTCAAAAAGCAGCAGAAGTCTTCCGCCATCACCGAGGACGACTACAAGGTCGCCGAGAAAGACATTCAAAAGCTGACCGATGATTTCATCAAGGAAATAGACAAAATCACCGACAAAAAGGAAAAAGAGCTCACTGAGATTTGACCTAAACGGAGGACAACCATGGCTCAAACCATTAAGGCGGGGGAGCGGGAGAGATCCGGCCTCCCCCGCCATATTGCGATAATACTCGACGGCAACGGCCGTTGGGCGAAAAAGCGCGGCATGCCGCGCACGGCGGGTCACGCCGCCGGGGCGGAGACCTTCCGCCGCATCGCCACCTACTGCAAAAACATCGGCGTGGAATACCTCACGGTGTATGCCTTTTCCACTGAAAACTGGAAGCGCCCGGAGGGCGAGGTAGGGACGATTATGAAGCTCCTGGACAAATACCTCAAAGAGGCCATCGCCACCATGGAGCGCGACAAGATAAAGATGAAGGTGCTGGGCGACGTCACCGCCCTCTCGCCGGAGCTTCAGGCGGAAATTGCCCGCACGAATGAAATCAGCTCTCACTATGACGGCTTTCAGGCCAATATCTGCCTCAACTACGGCGGCCGGGACGAAATCGTCCGCGCGGCGCAAAAATATGCCGAGGCTTACGCCGCCGGGGAGACCGAGGGCGAGCTGACAGAGGACGAATTTGCCTCATATCTATATTCCGCCGGCATTCCCGACCCGGATTTGCTGATACGTCCGGGCGGCGAGGTGCGCATTTCAAACTTCCTCTTGTGGCAGTGCGCCTACTCGGAGTTTTATTTCACCGATGTTTTGTGGCCGGACTTCACGCCGGAGGAGCTTGAGCGCGCCATCGCGGTTTTCCAAGGCCGCGACAGGCGTTATGGCGGGGTGAAAAACCCGTGACCGCGCTTCAAGAGCGCCTTTTCGCCCTGCGGGATGAGGAGTACCGCGACTTCAACGCCCGCCTCGTGCCGAACCGGGACAAGGCGGTGTTCATCGGCGTCAGGACGCCTCAGCTCCGCGCGCTGGCGAAGTACATGCGCGGCACAGCGGAGGCGGAGGCCTTTCTGCGCGCGCTTCCTCATGAATATTTTGAGGAGGATCAGCTCCACGCGTTTTTGATTGAGCAGATAAAGGACTATGACGCGTGTCTCGCCGCGCTGGAGGCGTTCTTGCCCCATGTCGACAACTGGGCGACCTGCGACCAGTTAAACCCCAAGGTGCTTGGCCGGGATAAGCCCCGCCTCTTGTCCGCAATCCGCCTCTGGCTTGAAAGCGGCGAGACCTACACCCTGCGCTATGCCATCGGCCAGCTCATGCGGTGGTTTCTCGACGAGGACTACTCGCCGGAGTATTCCGACCTTGTGGCCGGGGTGGACAGCGGGGAATACTACGTGCGCATGATGGCCGCGTGGTATTTTGCCACGGCGCTCGCAAAGCAGTATGACGCCGTTTTGCCCTATTTCACCGAGCGGCGTTTGCCCACTTGGACGCACAACAAGGCCATTCAAAAGGCCGTGGAAAGCTATCGCATCGGCGATGAGCACAAGGCGCAGCTCCGCGCCTTACGGATAAAGGAGAAACAAAATGCTTAAAGCAATTTCAATATTGGGCTGCACCGGCTCAATCGGCCGCCAAAGCATCGACGTGGCCGAGCACATGCACCTGCCCGTGGCGGCCTTGGCCGCCTCGCGCAGCATAAAGCTGCTCGAGGAGCAGGCGCGGCGCTTAAAGCCCAAATTCGTCGCCGTTTATGATGAACAGGCGGCCAAGGACTTCAAAATCGCCGTGGCGGACACCGACATTCGCGTCGGCAGCGGCATTGACGGCCTCATCGAGGCCGCGACGCTCGATGAAATCGACTGCGTTGTCACCGCCGTGTCCGGCGCAATCGGCCTCAAGCCCACTCTCGCCGCCATCGACGCGAAAAAGCGCATTGCCCTCGCCAACAAAGAAACGCTCGTCTGCGCGGGCGAAATCGTCATGCAGCGCGCGAAAGAGCGCGGCGCGGAAATCGTCCCCGTCGACTCCGAGCACTCGGCCATATTCCAGTGCCTCATGGGGCGCAGACCGGAAGAGCTGAAAAAGCTGCTGTTGACCGGGTCGGGCGGGCCTTTCAGAGGCCGCGCGCGCTCCGAGCTTGAAAACATCACCCCCGAACAGGCCGTCAAGCACCCCAACTGGAGCATGGGCGCGAAAATCTCGGTTGACAGCGCCACGATGATGAACAAGGGCTTGGAGTTCATCGAGGCGATGCACCTGTTTTCCGTCACGCCCGATGACATTCAAGTGGTTATTCACCCGCAAAGCGTCATACACTCTATGGTGGAGCTTGTTGACGGCACGGTCATCGCCCAGCTCGGCGCGCAGGATATGCGCCTGCCCATTCAGCTCGCGCTCAGCTATCCCGAACGCGTGGACGCCGTGCGCGACGTGCTTGATTTTTACAGCCTCGCCGACCTCACCTTCTTCGCGCCCGACTATGAAAGCACCCCGTGCCTGCGCCTTGCCATCGACGCGGCGCGCACCGGCGGCACGGCCGGCTGCGTCATGAGCGCGGCAAACGAGGAGGCCGTGCGCCTTTTCCTCAATCACAAGCTCGGCTACAACCGCATTTACGATTGCGCCGCCGAGGCCATTGAAACCGTCGGCGTCGTGCACACCCATGAGCTTGACGAGATTATCGCCGCCGACGCCGCCGCAAGACGCTTCGTGAAAGAAAAATACAGCGCATAACGAGTTTCGCTTCGCACAACCTTGACCCTTGGGAGCAATTACATGACAATGACAGCAGTTTACATCATTCTCGCAATTTTCATCTTCGGCCTGCTCATCGCCATTCACGAGCTCGGCCACTTCACCGCCGCGAAAATTTTCGGCGTGCGCGTGGAGGAGTTCGCCTTCGGCATGGGGCCCATACTCCTCAAAAAGCAGGGCAAAGAGACGCTATACTCTCTCCGCGCCCTGCCCATCGGCGGCTTTTGCGCCATGACGGGGGAGGACGAGGCGTCCGATGACCCCCGCGCTTTCACCGCGCAAAAGCCGTGGAAACGCGCCATTATCCTCGCGGCGGGGGCGTTCATGAACTTCGTGATGGGCTTTGTGTTCGTCGTGATAATCTATGCCTCGGCCACGGCGTTTCGCGCGCCGGTCATCGCCGATTTCATGGACGGCTGCCCCTACGAGGGCGCGGACGCGCTCATGGTGGGCGACAGATTTGTCAGCATCGACGGCAAAAAAATCTATCAGCTCAGCGACGTTTCTGACTTTCTCTCGCGCGGCGACGGCACGCATGACATTGTCGTCCGCCGCGACGGAAAGCGCGTCGCGCTTGATGATTTCACGCTCGTCCCCGTGCAATACCCCGGCGAGCAGGGCAAGATGTACGGCTTTTACTTCGGCCTTGATGAGGCCACGGTTTTCAACAAGCTCCGTTACTCCTGGAACACCACCATGGAATTTGGCCGCTGGGTGTGGATGGGGCTTGAGCAGATGGTAGAGGGTCAGGTGAGTGTGGACGATATGGCAGGGCCTGTCGGCATTGTCAATTTGATGGCCGAAACGGGCGAGAGCGCCGAGAGCACCGCAGATGCGATTTTGGACATCATTTATCTCGGCGCGTTCATCGCCGTCAACCTCGCCATTATGAATCTCTTGCCCATTCCCGCGCTTGACGGCGGGCGCATTTTCCTGCTGCTTGTGACGTGGCTGATCGAATCCGTCACGAAAAAGCACCTGAACCCCAAGTATGAGGGCTATATCCACGCCGCCGGAATGGCGCTTTTGCTGGCATTGATGGCCATAGTGATGTTCAACGATATAGTGAGGATAATTACGAAATGAGCGACAAACGAAGCAATACGAGAAAAATCCGCGTCGGCGGCCTTGAAATCGGCGGCGACGCGCCCGTCACCGTGCAGTCGATGTGCAACACCAAGACTTGGGACGTTGACGCGACCGTGCAGCAGATAAAAAACCTGCGCGCCGCCGGGTGCGACATCGTGCGCATCGCCATCCCCGACATGGACGCCGCGCGCGCCGTCTCCGCGATAAAAGAGCAGGTCGACCTGCCCCTCGTGGCGGACATTCACTTTGATTATCGCCTCGCGCTGGAGGCCGCCGCGCGCGGCATTGACAAAATCCGCATCAACCCCGGCAATATCGGCGCGGAGGAAAATGTCAAGGCCGTGGCGGAGGCATGCCGCGCGCGCGGCATACCCATCCGCATCGGTGTCAACGCCGGCAGCCTTGAGCCGCGCCTTTTGGAAAAGTACGGCCACCCCTGCCCCGAAGCCATGGTGGAAAGCGCGGCGGGGCATGCCGCCCTTTTGGAGAAGTTTGATTTCAACGACATCTGCATTTCCATGAAGTCCTCCTCCGTGCCGCTCACCGTCGCGGCGTATCGCCTCGCCGCCGAGCGCTTTGAATACCCCCTGCACCTCGGCATCACCGAAACCGGCACCGAGTGGAACGGCACAATCCAGTCCGCCGTCGGCATCGGCACGCTCTTGTGCGAGGGCATCGGCAATACCGTGCGCGTCTCCCTCACGGCTGACCCCGTGCGCGAGGTCAGCGCCGGCATCGCCATCTTGAAGGCCGCGGGCGTCAGACGCGGCGGAGTGCGCTTTGTTTCCTGCCCCACCTGCGGCCGCACCGAAATTGACCTCATCTCCCTTGCAGGCAAGGTCGAATCCCTCGTCCGCGACATGGACAGGGACATCACCGTGGCTGTGATGGGCTGCGTCGTCAACGGGCCGGGCGAGGCGCGTGAGGCTGATTACGGCATCGCCGGGGGCAAGAACAAGGGTCTCCTCTTCAAAAAGGGCGAGGTCGTCGGTACATATCCCTATGACGAGCTGTGCCCCGCCCTCATCAAGCTCATCGAAAGCGACGGGCAGAACAAATGAGCGCGCAGCACACTCCGTTTTTGACCATTTTCCCCGAATGCGCGTCCCTAGGCATCGTCGCGGGCGGCCTTGAAAAGGCTTACGTCACCGACGTGAAAATCGTCGCCGCCGAGGGCAGCATGACAATCGCGGCGTGGTTCGCCGCGATGCCCTCCCCGGCGGAGGTCACGCGCATAACCGAGCTTATCCGCGCCATATTCTCCCTCACCCTCGTCACCGTCGAGGCCGATTACCCCGCGCCCAAGGGCGCGCCCACGGCGGCGGGCGGACATGCCGCCGCGAGTGCGTCTGCGCCCCGCCCCGGCGCGGGCGGCAGCGTCATATATGGCCGCATGATCAAGCAGCAGCCCGTCCCCATGAGCGGCATCTCCCTCGAATCCGGCAGAATCACCGTCGAGGGTGACGTTGTCGCCGTCATGAGCAAGACCTTGCAAAAGGGCGGGGGAGTGCTCTGCTTTGACATGACCGACCGCACAAACTCCGTGCGCATTTCGCGCTATATGCGCGCCGATGAGGACAAGTCCGTCATCGCCGCCGTCAACGTCGGCGACCATCTCATCGTCCAAGGGGAGATCACCTATTCCAAGTATGAGGACGACCTCGTGCTCGACCCGCGCAACATCGTCAAAACCAAAAAGACCGTCCGCCCCGACAATGCCGAGGAAAAGCGAGTTGAGCTGCATTTGCACACGCGCTTTTCCGCCCTTGATGCGCTCACCGACCCCGCCGCCGTTGTCGAACGCGCGGCGTATTGGGGCATGCCCGCCATCGCCGTGACGGATCACGGCGTGGCTCAGGCGTTCCCGGACATGTGGAAGGCCGGGAAAAAGCGCGGCGTCAAGATAATTTACGGCATGGAGGCGTATTATTACAACGACATGGACGGCAACAGCGCCGTCATCGGCAAGTCCCAGCTCCCGCTGGACGCCGAGTTTGTCGCCTTTGACATCGAGACCACCGGCCTCAACGCCCTCAACGACCGCATGACGGAAATCGGCGCGGTCATATTCTCCGGCGGCAATGTGATCAAGGAATTCAACACCTTTGTCGACCCCAAAATGCACATCCCCCCCGACATCACCAAGCTCACCGGCATTCGCGACAGCGACGTCGCCGGTGCGCCCGATGAAAAAACCGCCATGCAGATGTTTATGGACTTCGCCGGGGACAGGCCGCTCATCGCGCACAACGCGCATTTTGACGTCGGCTTCATGACGGCGGCGGCGAACCGCCAGGGCTTGCGCTTCTCGCCCGTTTTCATGGACACGCTCGCCCTCGCTCAGGCGCTTTTGCCGGAGCTCAAGCGCTTCAAGCTCGACATCGTTTCAAACCACCTCGGTCTCCCGCAGTTCAACCACCACCGCGCCTCCGATGACGCGATGGTCGTGGCGCGCATGATGGACAAGTTCATCCCCATGCTGCGCCAGCGCGGCGCGAAAACCGTTGACGATATCGAGACGGTTTATCATTCCATCCGCCGCACGGACGTGGCCAAGACCTATCACATGGTTCTCCTCGTCCAAAACCGCAAGGGGCTCAAAAACCTCTATGAGATGATTTCCCAGTCCTATCTCAACCACTTCCACCGCACCCCCAATATCCCCAAAAGCCTCTTGGTGCAGCACCGCGAGGGCATCCTCGTCGGCTCTGCCTGCGGCATGGGCGAGCTTTACGGCGCGGTCATGAAAGGCGCGAACCAGCGCGAGCTTGAAAAAATCGCCAAGCTCTATGACTATCTCGAAATCCAGCCGATTTGCAACAACGCCTTCCTCATCGACAACGGCACCGTGCGCGACGAAAAGGTTTTGCAGGACTATAACCGCGTCATCTTGAACCTCGGCAAAAAGCTGGGCAAGCCCGTCATCGCCGCGAGCGACGTGCACTTTTTGGACGCCGAGGATGAGCAGTACCGCAAGATTTTGCAGGCGGCCAAAAAGTTTTCCGACGCGGACAGAAGCTGCCCCATCTTCCTGCGCACGACGGATGAAATGCTTGCCGAGTTTAAGTACCTCGGCGAGGACATTGCCCGCGAGGTCGTCATCACCAACACCCGCGCCATCGCCGACACGGTTGAGGAGATTGAGCTTTTGCCCAAGGACTTGTTCCCCCCGAAAATCGAAAATTCCGCCGAACAGCTCAAGACATTGGTCTATGACAAAATGCACCGCATTTACGGCGAGAATCCGCCGGAGCTGGTGCAAAACCGCGTCGATGTCGAGCTTAAAACCATACTCGACCATAATTATGACGTCATTTATATGTCCGCCCAAAAGCTGGTTGAAAACTCGCTTGAAAACGGCTATCTCGTCGGCTCGCGTGGGTCTGTCGGCTCGTCGATAGTGGCGTATATGTCCGGCATCACCGAGGTCAACTCACTCCCCCCGCACTATGTCTGCCCCAAGTGCTGCCACAGCGAATTCGTCACCGACGGCAGCTTCGGCTGCGGCGCGGACATGCCGGAAAAGGACTGCCCCGAATGCGGCGAAAGAATGCGCCGCGACGGCTTCAACATTCCGTTTGAAACCTTCCTCGGCTTCCCCGGCAACGAAAAAACCCCCGATATCGACCTCAACTTCTCCGGCGAATATCAGGCCAAGGCGCATAAATACACCGAAACCCTTTTCGGCTCTGACCACGTTTTCCGCGCCGGGACCATCGGCACGCTTGCCGAAAAAACGGCCTACGGCTATGTCAAGAAATATCTTGAAGAGCGCGGCATTCAGGCCGGCAAGGCGGAGGAGAACCGCCTCGCCCAGGGACTTGTCGGCATCAAGCGCACCACGGGGCAGCACCCCGGCGGCCTCGTCGTCGTCCCGCAGGACAAGGACATCACGGACTTCTGCCCCGTCCAGCACCCGGCGGACGACCCCAACAGCGATATCATCACCACCCATTTTGAATATCACTGCATGGAGGACAACCTCCTCAAGCTCGATGAGCTCGGCCACGATGACCCCACCATGATCCGCATGATGGAGGACCTGTCCGAGCAGCTCGGCGAGCGCGTGGACGCCAAGGAGATTTCCCTCTCCGACCCCGAAACCATGTCCATTTTCACCTCGCCCGCCGCGCTCGGCCTGCCGGATGATGACCCCATCATCGGCAAAACCGGCTCAATCGGCGTGCCGGAGTTCGGCACACCGTTCACTCGCCAAATGCTCGTCGACACCCATCCCACCCAGTTTGACACGCTCATCCGCCTCTCCGGCTTCTCCCACGGCACTGACGTGTGGGCGGGCAACATCCGCGACCTTGTCACCGGCGGCATCGCCACGGTCAACGAGGCCGTCGGCTGCCGCGACGATATTATGATTTACCTCATCTCCAAGGGCATTGAGCCGTCCCTCGCGTTCAAAACCATGGAGGCCGTGCGCAAGGGCAAGGTGAAAAAAAGCGGCGAATTTCCGGGCGATGCCGAGCAGCAGATGCGCTCGCGCGGCGTGCCGGAGTGGTACATTGAATCCTGCCGCAAAATCGCCTATCTTTTCCCCAAGGCGCATGCTGTGGCGTATGTCATGATGGCGTTTCGCATTGCGTGGTTCAAGGTGCACAAGCCCCTCGCGTTCTACTCGGCGTATTTTTACCGCCGCAGTCAAAAGGGCGGCTTCGACGCGCAGCTGATGTGCGGCGGGGCGGACGACGTGCGCCGCCAGATAAACGAAATGCGCCGCCGCCAGCTCACCGCCAACGAGGAAGACCTCTTGGTCACGCTGGAGGCCGTATATGAATTCAACATGCGCGGCTTTGAGTTTGCGCCGCTCGACCTTTATGAGTCTGACGCCCTGCGCTTTCTCATCACGCCCGACGGCAAGCTCCGCCCGCCGTTCGTGGCCGTGTCGGGTCTGGGCGAAACGGCGGCGTTTGACCTTGCGCGCGTCAAAGAGCTGGGCAAAAAGTTCATCTCCGTTGAAGAGCTGGGCGCGGAGTGCCCCAAGGTCAGCCAAACCCACTTGGACACCCTGCGCGAGCTGGGCGCTCTCGGCGACATGCCCGACACCAATCAGATAAACCTTTTCGATTTCTGAAAAGCATAACGAACAGCCCGGAACGGAACAATCACGCCGGGCTTTCGTCGTATAAACAAACAAGAACCGCCACCACAAAAGAAAGGGGACACAGCCATGAAAATCACGTTTTTAGGCGCGGCGCACGAGGTCACCGGCAGCATGACCTACATCGAGGTCGGCACGAAAAAGGGCATTGTCGACTGCGGCATGGAGCAGGGCAAAAACCTGTTCGAGAATGAGCCGCTGCCCGTCGCGCCGGGCGAGCTGGACTTCGTCTTGCTCACGCATGCCCACATTGACCACTCCGGCCACCTGCCGCTGCTTTACAAAAACGGATATCGCGGCCCGATTTATGCCAGCGCCGCCACCTGCCAGCTCTGCGAGATAATGCTGCGCGACTGCGCGCACATTCAGGTGTCCGACGCCGAGTGGAAAACCAAAAAGGCCGCCCGCCGCGGCGAAGCGGCGGTTGAGCCGCTTTATGACATGGCCGACGCCGAGGGGGCGCTGCACCTCATGCGCCCGTGCGCCTATCGCGAGGCCGTGCAGATAAACGAAAGCGTCACCATCCGCCTGACGGACGTGGGGCATCTTTTGGGCTCGGCGGCGATTGAGGTGTGGCTCACGGAACAGGGCGAGACGCGCAAAATCACCTTCTCCGGCGACGTCGGAAATATCGACCAGCCCATCCTGCGCGACCCTCAGCCCGTGGCGGACACGGAGTATCTCGTCGTTGAGTCCACCTACGGCGACCGTTACCACACCACCGAGCGCGCCGATTACGTCAGCGAGCTTGCCCGCCGCATCCAAACCGTCCTCGACCGGGGCGGCAACCTCATCATTCCCTCCTTCGCCGTCGGCAGGACGCAGGAAATGCTGTATTTCATACGCGAGATCAAAAACCGCGGCCTTGTTCACGGGCATGATGATTTCCCCGTGTATGTCGACAGCCCCCTTGCCATCGAGGCCACGCGCGTGTTTCTGCAATGCGACACGGATTTTGTCGACGACGAGATGCGTGCCGTCATCCGCTCCGGCGAAAACCCGCTCGTGTTCCCCGGCTTGAAGCTGAGCGTGTCCAGCGACGAATCCAAGGCCATCAATGAAGACAAAACCCCCAAGGTCATCATCTCCGCCAGCGGCATGTGCGACGCCGGGCGCGTGCGCCATCATTTGAAGCACAATCTGTGGCGCAGTGAGTCCATGGTGCTCTTCGTGGGCTATCAGTCCGTCGGCACACCGGGGCGCAGCTTGGCCGACGGCGCGAAAAAGGTGAAAATCCTCGGCGAGGAAATCGCCGTCAACGCCACCATCGACGTGCTCCCCGGCGTGAGCGGCCACGCGGACAAGGCCGGGCTGATTGCATGGGTCAAGGGCTTTGAAAATAAGCCCAAGCTCGTTTTCGTCAACCACGGCGACCCCGACGCGGCCGACGCCTTTGTCGCCGCGCTCGAAAAAGACCACGGTTACAAGGCCTTTGCCCCCTACAGCGGCACGTGCTTTGACCTTTTGCGCGGCGAATTTGACCGCATTGCCGAGCCGAGGCCCATTGAAAAGGTGAAAAAGCGCGCCGTCAGCCCGGCGTTTGAGCGCCTCGTTGCCGCCGCCGAAAAGCTCCTCGCCGCTGCGCGCGGCTTAGAGGGGCGCGCCAACAAAGAGCTCAACCGCTATGCCGAGCAGGTTGAAAAGCTCGTCGAAAAAATGCTTGGGTAAATAAACCGGGCAAAAATTCTGTATAATATAACAGTTTTAATTGACGAAACGAACGCAATGTGTTAACATAACACTGTGCGCAAACCGTCGAAAGGAGAAATCAGCCCACCGTGAAAAAACCCGTGTTTGACCCCGAAAAAGCCGTAGGCGACGGCATACTCAGCTATGACCGCCAAAGCCTGTGCGAGTTTGTCATAAAGCTCTGCGAGCGCGTGAAGGCCGATGTCGGCGCGGGCGCGTATCACGGCGGCATATTTCCCGATAACATCAGCCTCGCCGACGACGGCACACTTGCCATTGGCCCTGCCAAGCGCGAGGACTGGACGGGGCAAGAGCTTGAGTTTCTCCCGCCGGAGCTTTATTGGAATCACCGCCCCACCCCCGCCTCGGATGTTTACGCCGTGGGCATGCTGCTTTATTACGCCGTCACGGGCGGCAAGCTGCCCTTTGACGGCGAGTGCCGCGACGCGCAGCTGCGCCGCATGGGCGGCGAGGCGTTTGACATTCCCCCCGCCGCAGGCCGCCGCTTGGGCGACATCATCCGCCGCGCCACGCGCTTCAAGCAATCCGAGCGCTTCGGCAGCATGGATGAGCTTCGCGCCGTCATGGAAAGCCTCTTGAAAAACCTTTATCTCAACGGCGCGCCCAGTGCCGAAACCATATTCAACAAAAACGACGATGAGCTCAGCGAGCTTGAGCGCATGATGGTCGGCATCATCGAGCGCGATGAAGACCGGCCCCTGCCCGAGCTTGCCGAGCCCGAGCCGGATAAACCCGCCGCACCGCAGGAGAGCGCGTCCGTCGCCGACGGCGGCGACGCCGACCCCGCCGAGCTCGACGCCGCGGCGCAGGACGATGACGAGGGGGACGACTTCTCCCTCGCCGCCGAGGCTGCGCGCGAGGCCGAGGGCGCTATGCACTCAGCGCGCGTGCCCAATCTCTATGAAGAGAAAAACCCGGAGCTTGAGCCCGTTGTGTTGACCAAGCAGCCGGAGATAATCCCGGTCGTGCAGTATCCGAGAAATACAGATAAGGAGCGTCGCATGGAAGAAGAGGCCAAAAAACGTCAGAGAAGACCCGTCGCGGTCATACTCGTTTTGTGCGCGATACTGGTTATCGTTGCCATCATCTTCAACGCAGTCATCAAGAATCTCAACCGCAGCATGGAAGCGCTCAATGCCCAGCATGCCGCCGACAACGCCGTCTCCGCCACCGTCAGCGAAACGCCGGAGGTTGCCGACCCCGTTGAGACCCCGGTTGAAACCGTTCTCCCCACCGAGCACATTGTGCCGCAGGATGAGCTTTTGCCCATCACGCCCGACGCGGGCGCCACGCCCTATATCCCCGGCGGCGCGAGCACGGCGGATGACCCCGCCGCCGCCCCCGCCGAGACCACCGGCACGAAGGAGCACGGCTATGAGCTGTTCATCGAGGATATCAGCTGGACAGACGCGCAGAAAAAGTGCGCCGAGCTTGGCGGCCACCTCGCCGTGCCCAATGACGCGGCGGAGTTTGTCACCTTGGTTGAACTTTGCGAAAGCAAGGGCGTTGACCGCGTCTGGCTCGGCGGCCACCGCGAAAACGGCGCCATCGTCTGGGACGACGGCTCGACCGAGCCTTATGAGCAGTGGGCAAAGGGCGAACCGTCATACGTCGACTCCTCCGACGGCGCGGCCGAGGACTATGTCCTCTTGTGGTATAATCGCGGCTGGTATTACAACGACTCCCGCAATGACCCCTGCGCGGAGTTCCCGCAGTGGTACAGCGGCCACATGGCCTATATCTGCGAGTACGGCGAGTAAGCCCCGCCCCATTCCCGTTCAAAAAGCCGCAGTCATGCGGCTTTTTGAGCGGTTATAAAGTCAGCATTAAAGGAAACCGAACTATGAAAAAGCTCATCCGAATTTCCGTGGCCGTGCTTTTGGCGCTTTGCCTCGCTCTCGCGCCCGCCGCCCCCGCCTTTGCCGACGGCGGCGATGCCGATGCCGACGCCGCCCTCACCCCGGAGGCTCAGGCGCTCGAACAGCTCAGCATCTTTGACGACGCCGAGCTTGACGCGATGGTCGACGAGTTTATAACTACATATTCCGGCTACAATGTCAAGCCCGAACGGATCAGCTTTGCCCTCACCTATCTCGCCACTGGCGAGACCTGGTATTATAACCCCGACACCTGGTATTATAGCGCCAGCATGTACAAAGTCCCCCTCATGATGATTCTCGCCCAGCAGGAGGCCGACGGCAAGCTCACTCAGGACTCCGACATCAAGGGGTTGACGCTTGCCAAGGCCGAGGAGAGCATACTCGTTTATTCCAACAACGACTTTGCCCACCTCATGCTCAACTATCTCGGCACGGATCAAGAAGCCCGCGAGATGTACAAGCAGTTTTCCGCCCTCCCCGATGACTATTATCACTCCGATTTCGTCGATTACAGCTATTTCACCGTCCGTTTCATGAACGACGTGATGACCACGCTTTATAATAACCCCGACCGCTTCCCCCATATCATCGACTGCCTCAAGCGCGCCCAGCCGACGAATTATTTCCATCTTTACACCGCTCCTGAGCTGGAAATCGCCCAAAAATACGGCAGCTATAACGAGTGGAACGGCACAACCGGTATAATTTATCTCGAAAACCCCATCATTCTCACCGTCATGACCGAGCGCATTGAGCGCGCCGAGGAGGTCATCGCCCGCGCCGCCGAAATGTTCGTTGATTACGCCCCCACGCTTGATGATAAGCTGGAGAGCTACCGCGCCGAGCGCGCCGAGGCCGAGCAGCTTGCCGCCGAGGCGGAAAATGCCCGCCTCGCCGCCATCGAGGCCGAGCAGCAGCGCCTTGCCGAGGAGGAGGCCGCGCGCCTCGCCGAGGCCGAGCTTGAAAAGGCCATGGCCGAGCAAGCGCGCCTAGAGGCCGAAAAGGCCGAGACTCGCCGCGAGCTGCTCACCAAAATCGGCGTGGCCGCCGTGCTCATCGCGGCGCTGGCCGTGTCCGCCGTGGCGGGGCTGAAAAAAATCAGCCGCCGCCGCGCGCCCGCGCGCGCCTCAGCCGCGCGCGACAACACCGCGCCCCGCCGCGCGCCCGCCGCGCGCCAATCCCGCCCGCCGAAATCCTCTCGCGGCGGATACATCCCGAAACACTGACAATCCCGGAGGCATACACTTGAAAAAACGACTTATCGGCATTTTCCTCGCCCTCTCCCTTGCCCTCAGCGCCGCCGCCTGCGGCAGCAGCGGCACGGGCTACGGCGTCACGACTATACAAACCCTCGTCGAGCAGGATTATTCCCTCGCCTTCCGCAATGACGACCCCATATATTTTTACGTCACCGCCGCCTTGGAGACCCTCGCCGCCGAGGGCAAGGTCGACGAGCTTGCCGCCAAATGGTTCGGCGACAGGATAATCACCTTTGAAAAGCGCGCCGAGGCGCTTTCCGAGCTGACCCCGCCCGCCGCGCAGGAGTTCACCATCGGCCTCGACGTCAACTCTTTCCCCATGGCGTACATTTCAAACGGCAGCTATTGGGGCTTTGACGTTGAGCTTGCCATGGCCGTGTGCGAAAAGCTCGGCTGGACGCTGAAAATGCAGCCGATCGAGAAAGAGAATGTGTACATTGAGCTGTCCTCCGGCAACATCGACTGCGCCTGGGGCGGCATCGCCCTCGACGAGGCCGAGGTCGAGGCGCGAAAATATACCCGCTACGGCCCTTATGTCCACAATGACATCGTCGTCGCCGCGCGGAACGGGTCGAGCGTGTGGAACAGACTCCGCCTCGGCGGACGCAATATGGCCATGTGCTCCACGCCCGAAGCGCTTGCCGCGCTCGAAACCGACGCGCGCCTCAAGCGCCGCCTCGGCCAAATCACCCGCCTCGCCGGCGGCACAACCGAATGCTTTGATTATCTCTATTCCGGCAAATGCGACACCGTCCTCACCGACAGCACCGCGCTTTACTATTATAATTGCCACTGATATCCGAAAGACCGGGGCGCCCGCCCCGGCCTTTTTATGTCTTGACGCCGTCACCCCTTGGCTCCCTCTTTGAGGGAGCTGTCAGCGGCAAAGCCGCTGACTGAGGGAGTCACCGCCGCACTGAGGTTAATGCCATTCTCGGCGAAACCTCCCAGTCAGCTATAACCTTGACGCGCGGGGGCTGGGATTGTATAATTATCTCATTGAATTATTATCTCACTGAATCTTACGGTCAAAAGGAGGGCGCGCAGTGCTCACTTTGATATTGGGCAAGGCGGGTTCGGGCAAAACCTCCGCCATCATCGACGAAATCCGCGCCTCGGTCGAGCGGCGCGAGGGCGGGCGCATGCTGCTCGTCCCGGAGCAGTACAGCCACGAGGCCGAGCGCGAGCTTTGCCGCGTCTGCGGCGACTCCCTGTCGCTTTATGCCGAGGTTTTCAGCTTCACGGGGCTTGCCCGGCGGCTGAAGACCCAGCTCGGCGGCGGCGCGGCGAAATATCTGGACAAGGGCGGGCGGCTGTTGTGCATGGCGCTGGCCGCGATGAACGTGGGCAGCCGTCTGCGCGTCTATTCCGCCGCCGCGCACAAAAGCGAGCTGCAATCCATGCTCCTCGCCGCCGTGGACGAGCTAAAGGCCTCTTGCGTGACGCCGGAGGCGCTGGCCGAGCTTGCCGGAGAGCTGGATGACGGCCTCGGCGACAAGCTGTATGACCTCGCCCTCGTGGCCGAGGCGTATGACGCCGTCGTGGCAAACGGCCACGCCGACCCTGCCGACGCGCTCACGCTCTTGGCCGCGCAAATCCCGCACAGCAGCATCGGCGCGGCCGATAAAATCTACATCGACGGCTTTGTCGACTTCACCATGCAAGAGCTTCGCGTGATATACGCGCTCCTCGCCACCGGGGCGGATGTGAGCGTGTGCCTCACGCTCGACGCGCTCAATTCCGACAACGAGGTGTTTGAGCTTTCCCGCCGCGCCGCGCGCGCGCTCATCTCGACGGCGGACGAACTCGGCATTGACCACCGCGAGCTTATCCACGACGCCGCGCCCGGCAAGTGCGAGGCTTTGCGCAACTTTGCCGACAATATGTTCACCTATTCCGAAAAAAGCTTCCCCCACAACGGCGAAATCGAGCTTTTGACAGCCGAGAGCATGAGCGCGGAGTGCGAAATCGCCGCCGCGCGCGCCCTCAAGCTCGTGCGCGCCGGGGCGCGCTGGCGCGACATTGCCGTGGCCGTGCGCGGCTTTGACGATTATCGCACCCTGCTCGAAAACACCTTCCGCCATTACGGCGTCCCGCTTTTCACGGCCAAAAAGACCGAGCTTTTGTACAAGCCCCTGCCGCAGGCCATCTCGCTTGTGTATGAGATAATCGGCGGCGGCTGGGACGTGGACGATGTGATAAGCTATATGCACACCGGCCTCACCGGCCTTGACAGCGCCGAGTGCGACGAGCTGGAGGCGTATATATTCAAGTGGCAGCTGCGCGCCTCGGCGTGGGCGCGCGCAGACGATTGGCAGCAGCACCCCGACGGTTACGGCGCGGAGTATGACGCCGCCGCGCGCGAGCGCCTTGCGCATATAAACGCCCTGCGCCACCGCCTTGCCGACCCCATTCTCGCCTTTCAGCGCGACAGCGCCTCGGCGCACACCGCTGAGACTCAGGCCGCCGCGCTTGCCGCCTTTTTCGAGGCGGTCAAGCTGCCCGAAACGCTTGAAAAGCGCGCCGACGCGCTCAGTGCGCAGGGGCGCGAGGCCTTGGCGCGCGAATATCAACAGCTTTGGGATATCGTCGTCGCCGCGCTGGAGCAAAGTGCGGCCATCCTCGCCGACACGCCCATGGACTGCGAGGAGTTCGGCAAGCTCTTTAACCTCACCCTTTCAAAATACGACATCGGCACTATCCCCGTCTCGCTCGACGCGGTGTCCGCCGGTGACTTTGACCGCATGCGCCGCCGCAGCATCAAGCACCTCATCGTCCTCGGCGCAAGCGATGAACGCCTCCCCCTTGCCGAAAGCGAAACCGGCGTATTCTCCGGCGCTGAGCGCACTCGCCTCGGCGAGCTTGGCCTGACCCTGGGCGGCTCTGACGAGGGCGAACTGTGGCGCGAATTCTCCCTCATCTATAACTGCCTCACTCTCCCCTCGGACAGCCTGTGCATGCTCTATCCGCTCACGAATGCCGACGGCGAGAGCGTGCGCCCCGCGTTTCTTTTCAAGCGCGCGGCGGCGCTGTTCGGCCTTGACGTGCGCCATGCCGCGCTGAGCGAGGCGCGCCTCGGCGCGCCCGCCCCCGCCGTGGGGCTGGCCGCGCATGCCGTCCACGGCGGCAGCGGCGTCGAGCGCGCGGCGGCGGAGTATTTCGCCGAGCATGAGCCGGGGCGCGTCGCGGCGCTGGGACGCGCGGCCGAGATGAGCCGGGGCAAGCTCTCCGGCGAGGCGGTGCGCCGCCTCTATGGCGACAATCTCCGCCTCAGCGCCTCCCGCATTGACAAATTCGCATCCTGCAAATACGCTTATTTCTGCCAATACGGCCTGCGCGCCAAGCCCTACGAGCCGGCGGGCTTCACCCCGCCCGAAGTGGGCACGTTCATCCACTACGTGCTGGAGAAAACCAGCCGCGCCGTCAAAGAGCGCGGCGGCTGGCAAAAGGTCACGGACGGCGAAGTGCGCGAGCTGTGCGACGGCTTTGTCGCGGAATATGTCCACACCGAGCTGAACGATTTTCAGGAAAAAAGCGCGCGCTTCATCTATCTTTTCCGCCGCCTGACGCGCGATGCGCGCCAAATCGTGTCGGACATCGCCGAGGAGCTTCGCGCGTCGGACTTTGAGCCGCTCAGCTTTGAACTGGACTTCGGCCACGCGGAAAACCTGCCCCC
Organism: uncultured Oscillospiraceae bacterium; assembly: GCA_964623675.1. Taxonomy (GTDB): domain Bacteria; phylum Bacillota; class Clostridia; order Oscillospirales; family Oscillospiraceae; genus Limivicinus. Next base: position 4,640 of record CAZUSM010000004.1, on the reverse strand, counting down.
CGTCGAGCTTGGCGAGGGCGACGAGCGCGTCACGCTCACGGGCGTCGCCGACCGCGTGGACGGCTGGCTTCATAACGGCAAGCTGTATCTCCGTGTCGTGGACTACAAAACCGGGAAAAAGAAATTCTCCATGGCGGACGTGTGGTACGGCATGGGGCTTCAAATGCTGCTGTATCTTTTCGCCTTGGGCGAAAACGGCAAGCTGCTCTACGGCGCGGAGACCGTGCCCGCCGGGGTGATGTACGTCCCCGCGCGAAACGCCATGCTGTCCCTGACGCGCGATGTGGACGATGCCGAGCTTTCCGCCAAGCGCGCGGAAACCGTGCGCCGCAGTGGGCTGGTGCTCGACGACGAGGCGCTCATGGAGGCGTGGGAGCACGGCAAGGACAAGCGCTATATCCCCGTCAAGTTCAAAGACGGCGTTGCCTCACCCGATGACGTGGCCTCGGCGGCGCGCCTTGGGCTTCTCGCGCGGCATATCAAGAAGTATCTCCGAGAAATGTCCGCCGAGCTTCGCGGCGGCAGTGTCGCGGCAGACCCATATTATAAAGGACAGCAGGAAAACGCCTGCATCAACTGCGATTATTTTGACGCCTGCCATTTCGCCGACGGCGAAAACGGCGAAAGCTGTCGTTATCTTGAAAAGCTGACGCCGAAAAAGGTGTGGACTATGCTGGAGGGAGAGGCGGACAATGAGTGAATTCAAACCCACGGCCTCGCAAAGCGCGGCCATAAACGCGCGCGGCGGCACTGTGCTTGTCTCCGCCGGCGCCGGCAGCGGCAAAACCAAGGTGCTCACCGAGCGCCTCATGGGCTATATCGCCCAAGGCGACCACCCTGCCGACCTTGACAGCTTCCTCATCATCACCTTCACCCGCGCCGCCGCGGCCGAGCTGCGCGGCCGTATCACCGAGGAGCTTGCCGCGCGCCTTGCGCGCGACCCGTCCAACCGCCGCCTGCGGCGGCAAAGCGCGCTCTGCCGCCGCGCGCAGATCGGCACGATTGACAGCTTCTGCGCCGCTCTTTTGCGCGAGAACAGCCACTTGGCCGGCATAAGCCCGGATTTCAAAATCGTCGACGATGAGCGCGCGCGCACCATGCGCTCTGCCGCCTTGGAGCGCGTCCTTGAACAGCGCTACTCCGCGCCCGATGATTTCCCCGGCTTCATCGCCCTTGCCGACACCGTCGGCATCGGGCGCGATGACAGCCGCCTTGCCGAGCTGGTCTTGTCCCTGCGCGACAAAATGCAGTGCCACGCGCGCCCCGACGCTTGGGCGCGCGAACAGGCCGCGCAGTTTCAAACCGACGCGCGCGACGCCGGTGACACCCCTTGGGGGCGCGAAATTCTCTCCCGCACCGCCGAAAACGCGCGCTATTGGAGCGGCGAGATGGACAAGCTCATGTCCCTCATGACCTCGGATGAAAAGATAAGCGCGGCGTACATGCCCGCCGTCAGCGAGGGCGCAGAGCAAATCCGCGAGCTTGTGCGCTGCCTCGACATCGGCTGGGACAAGGCGCGCGAGTGTTTGCCCATCAAGTTCCCGCGCTTGGGTGTGCTTCGCAATTCGCCCGACCCCGCGCTTTCCACCTTCATCAAGGACAGGAAAAACGCCTGTCAAAAGGCGATGGACGCCATTGACAAAACCCTCAACGCCCCCTCGGCAAAGCTCCTCGACGAGATTCGCCGCAGTGCCGACGCGATGGGCGCACTCCTCGCGCTCACGCTGGATTTTGACGCGCAGTATGCCGCCGCCAAGCGCCGCGCCGGGCTGCTGGATTATTCGGATTTGGAGCATTACGCCGCGCGGCTTTTGACGGACGAAAACGGCGCGCCCACCGAGCTTGCCGCGCGCATGTCCGCGCGCTTCACCGAGGTCATGGTGGACGAATATCAAGACGTCAGCCGCGTGCAGGACGCGATTTTCAAGGCCGTTTCGGACAATGGCCGCAAGCTGTTCCTCGTCGGCGACGTCAAGCAGTCGATTTATCGCTTCCGCCTTGCCGACCCGGAGATTTTCACCGAGAAATATTTGAGCTACCCCGACGCGGACAAGGCCGCGCCCGGCCAGCCCTCGCGCATCCTGCTGCGCGAAAATTTCCGCTCGCGCCGCGAGATTCTCGACTGCGCCAACGCGGTTTTTCGCGCCTGCATGTCCAAAGCCTTGGGCGACATTGATTATGACGATGACGCCGCTCTCCGCGCGGGCGCGGCGTACCCGCCCGACGGCGTCGTGCCGGAGCTTTTGCTGTGTGACCTCGCCTCGTTTTCCGATGAGGACGACGAGCGCCCCGACAAAAAGGCCGTCGAGGCGCGCATGGTGGGCGAGGAGATATTGAAGCTCATGTCCTCCGGCATGACGGTCGGCGGCAGGCCGCTTGAATATGGCGACATCACGCTTTTGATGCGCTCGGCAAACTCCGTCGGCGGCATATACCGCCGCGAGCTTGCCGCAATGGGCATCCCCGTCTCTGCCGGGCAGGGCGGCGGCTTTTTCACGTCGAGCGAGGTGTCCGACGCCATGTCGCTCCTCGCCGTCATCGATAACCCCCATCAGGATATCCCCCTCATCGCCGCGCTGCGCTCGCCCGCGTTCGGCTTCACGCCGGAAAAGCTCGCCGCCGTGCGCGCCTGTGACCCCAAGGGCGATTTTTACGCCGCCCTTGTCGCTGCGTCGGAAACCGACGCCGACTCGGCGCGCTTTGTCGAGTGGCTTTCGCGCATGCGCGCGCTCGCGCCGGATCTCGCGGCGGGGGAGCTGCTCTGGCAGATAATTGACGAGCTTGACCTGCTCGCGCTGTGCTCGGCCATGAGCGACGGGGCGCAGCGCCGCGCCAATCTCTTGGCGCTTTTGGAGCTTTCCGAGCGCTTTGACGCCACGCTTTATCGCGGGGTGCACCGCTTTGTGCTGTGGCTCAGGCGCCTTGCCGAGCGCGGCGACGAGCCGAGCACGGGCGCGGCGGTGTCCTCTGCCGTGCAGATCATGACCATTCACAAATCCAAGGGGCTGGAGTTCCCGGTGGTGTTCCTGTGCGACACGGCGCGGCGCTTCAACAACAAAGACAGCCAAAGTGCCGTGCTTGTCCACCCGGAGCTTGGTCTCGGCCCGAAGGTGACGGACGCCGTGCGCCGCGTGGAGTACCCCGGCCTTGCGCGAAACGCCGTGCGTCTCCGGCTTCAGCGTGAAATGCTTTCCGAGGAAATGCGGCTTTTGTACGTCGCGCTCACGCGCCCGCGCGAGCGGCTTTACGTCACCGCCGCCGTCGCCAACCCCTATAAGCTCATCGAATCCTCCCGCGCGGCGGTGACGAACCCGATGGCGCCGGAGGTGTTGGCCTCGGCCTCGTCGCCGGTGAACTGGCTTGTTTGCGCCGCGCTTGCCGACGGCGAGGAGCATTTGAAAATCCGCGTCTGCCAAGCCGCCGCGGCGGCGGACGGCGCGCAGGAGACCCCGCCCGCGCCCCCGGCGGACGCCGTCGCGGCGGACACCCTGCGGCGAAATCTCGCCTTCCGCTATCCCCACCGCGCGGCGGAGACCTTGCCCTCGAAAATCACCGCGACCGAGCTGAAAGGCCGCAACGACACCCCCGACGAGGACGCCGCGCCATTGCTTGTCGAGCGGCAACGGCGCTTTGCCCTGCCGGATTTCGCGCGCGTCAACAAGCCCGTCACGGGGGCAGAGCGCGGCGTGGCCACGCACTTGGCGCTGCAATGCATGCGCTTGGACGCCTGTTCAACCCTTGCCGACATCGAGGGCGAAATCGCCCGCTTGCAGGATGAAAAGTTCCTCTCCCCGCGTGAGGCCGCCGCTGTGGACGCCAAGGCGATTCACCGCCTTTTCGCCTCGCCCTTGGGGCAGCGAATCCTCCACGCGGACAAGCTCCACCGCGAGTTCAAGTTCTCCCTTTTGTGCCCCGCCGGTGAAATCTACCCCGACGCCGAGGTCGAGGAGCTGCTGCTTCAGGGCGTGGTGGACTGCTGCATTGTGGAAAACGGCCGCCTCACGGTGATTGATTATAAAACCGACCGCGTCTTCACCGACGCCGAGGTCGCCGCCCGCGCGGAGTTTTACAAGGGTCAGGTGCGCGCTTATGCCTCGGCACTGCGCCGCATATTCGGCATGGACGTCGCCTCATGCGTCCTTTACTTCCTCCACTGCGGAAAAATTGCGGAAATTGCGCAAAAAGACTTGCAATAACCGCGCCGTTGTGCTACAATCTCCCTTGCGTCTTGTAACTATGCCTCGCCCCCGCGCGGCACAATCAAGACAGCTTTATGTGATGAGGAGTTATAACCATGAAGGAAGGAATCCATCCTAACTACCAGCAGACCACCATCAAGTGCGCTTGCGGCGCCGTCATCGAGACCGGCTCCACCAAGCCCAACATCACCGTTGAAATCTGCTCCAAGTGCCACCCCTTCTACACCGGCAAGCAGAAGCTGGTTGACACCAGCGGCCGCGTTGACAAGTTCAACAAGAAGTACGGCATCAAGTAAGCCATATAACAACAATCCCCGGACACCACGTCCGGGGATTTGTTGTTATCATATTTGCTTACGCTTTTTGCTCGGCGCGGCTTTTGAGCTGGGCTTTCACCTTGCCCTCGGCGGTGATGTAAAGCTGTGTGGCGAGGACGGTGAA
>CAZUSM010000003.1:0-47041 GCA_964623675.1 uncultured Oscillospiraceae bacterium | reverse complement strand
GAAATATAGGAGACAAAAACATGAAAACAACCGCATTCAAGCTCGACAAGGGCAGTGTTTACACCACCTTTGTTCTCTCCCCCGATGAGCTTACAGCCGCTGGGTCGTCCCAAGCCGCAATTCAGGCCGCGCTGGACGCGCTGACGGTCGAGCACAACGTGCCCGCGCTGATCTACACGCGCGTGACTGCGATGAACGAGCTTGATGACGGCTCGCTTGAAGTGACGGCAGACGCGGCAATAGCGCCGGAAGTCATACTCGGCCCGTATCTCGGCGTCGAGGTGGACATGGGGCACAATGAGGACTTCGCCGAGGCCGCCGTGATGGCGGCGGCAAAGAATCTGCGCATGGTCGTGCCGGAGGTGCTCATTCAGCGCAAGATTGACGCGGCAATGCTCGAAAACGAGACCGCGCTTTTCGACAGTCTCTCCCTCAACACGCTTGCAGACGTGCGCGCGATAATCGCAGAGTTGAATGAAAACCTGACGCTTTGCCTCGACGAAAACGCGATTTGGGGCAAGGCCATGCAGGCCGCCGAGAATTACATCGGCATGGGCATGCAAGACATCGGCGCATTCGCCCAAGCCTTTGAGGGCGTCATCGCCGCCGACGGCGAGGCCGTTGTCCGCGCGGCAGAACGTCGCGCTTACGCGCGCGGAGAGCTTGCCGCAGAGCAGATTGCGGATGAGGTGTTCGAGGCGTGGCTTCACACGGAAAACCTCACGCGAGAGCAGTGGCGCGAGGCACAGCGCGAGAGCGCGGAGCTTGTCTGCCGTGTTGACTTCCTCCTCGCCGCAGTTGCGGACGAGGAAGGCCTCACCGCAGACGAGGACGAGGTCGCAGACGCGGCGCGCACTCTCGCCGCGCAGTATATGATGAACCCGGAAGACGTCCTCGCCGCCGTCGGCGAGGAATCAATCCGCCATCACATCCGCATTTCAAAGGCAAATGAAATCATCGTCGAAAACGCAAAGAACAAATAAGAATTCAAACGATTATAAAAAACGGGCTGCCGGTGCAGTCCGTTTTTTATGTGATTTATCGGTTTTAATCAATATAAGTGAGGGATACCGCCGAGGCGCGCTTGGTGTTGTGCTTGCGATCTGTGCGAAGCTCCACCTTGAAGCGGACACGGTGTCCGACCTGAAGCTCATCAATCCAATGCGTGAACGAACGAATGTTGAAATAATAGTCCTTTTTCGTGCCGCTTTCGCGGACAAAGCCACTGTTTTTGTTGTCAAGTATGCGCACAATGCGGCCGAAGTGATAATCCTCTCTCGGTTTATCGTCCTCTGTTGCCTGTTCGGTGGTCTCGGCGGCATTCTCCGGAGTTTCCGGCTTTATAAGTCCATTCGGAGTGATGATGGAATAACCGTAGGCCGTCAAAAACGGCGCACCGGCGGAGTAGCCCAGCTCATCGCAGAGCATGCAGGCAGGCTTGTCAAAGCGATCATGATCCCAACGCTCCCAGACGATGAGCTTGTCGGGGAATTCCTCATCAACGGAGCGGAAGAAATCATTGACCGCGCTTTTGAGTGACTCAGGCTCATTGCCGGGGGCAATCGCCTTTGTCTCGCGCTCTATCACAACCATGCGCCGCTCACTCCTCTCTCGAGAGGGTGAAGCTGTCGCCGTCCTCACTCACGGTTATTTCAAGCTCATCCTCGGAAATAACGCGGAAAGCATAAATTTCAACATCGGTCGCCTCGCCGTTTTCGTCAAGCGAGGTGCCGTAAAGCCCGCCGTTCATGAAGCCATAGCTTTCGCAGCTGTCGTTAAGCGGGAGATTGGTGTTCCAGGAAATGCTGTCGTTGACGTTTTGGACGCGGAAATAATGCCCCTCGTCGTCGCTCCATCTGCCGTCGAGGAAGGCAAAGGCGCGCTGGTTGTTGGCAAAGACATATTCGCTGTTCAAAAGCTCGTCGTCAAGCTCATGGCTGAGGCGGGTGAACACGCTTTCGTTGCCGTCAACGGCGCAAAGCACGCTGACCTCGTCGGCGGAGATGATGTCAAAGGTGAAAACCGGGGCGACATAAACCGTGCCGTCGGGAAGGTTGGTGAAGCCGCAGAGGTCGCCCTCAAAGAAATCTATGTAATCGCAGTCGGGGCAAGGGAGATCGGAGTTGAAGCTGACAGAGCCGTAATCGTCCATGGCGAGGGTGAAATAGTTCCCGGCCTCGTTCATCCACATGCCGCTGAGATAAACGCTCGCGCGGTTCATCGTCCAAAAGACATAGTCATTGTCGAGGTTAGCCGCGTCAACTTCGAGCGAATCTCGGACAAAGAGGCTTTCTTCCTCATTGACAAGGTCGTGAACGGTGATTGAATCGCCGTCGACAAATTCAAAGCGCAAAAGCTGCTGCTCCTCGCCGTCAGCGCCGCCGCCGACGAGAAAGCCGTTTTTCAAAACGTAAATATCATACTGAGGGAGCGGAATGTTCGTGCCCCAAACGATGAGCATGCTGTCACCGCGCTCGGCCGTGATGTACTGCGCGCGGTTATTCGTCCACGTACCATCCAGAAAATCAATCGCCGTGATGTCGGAGGTGAATATGCCGTCCCCCTCCGCGGCCTCAGTCGGCGCAGGGACGTCAACCGTGCGCGAGCATGCGCACAGCACCAACATCAAAAGCGCAAGCACAAAGGGCAAGATTTTTTTCAAATATCTACTCATTCAGGCACGCTCCGGTAATAAAGTAAAACAAAGTATAACATACTTAATTGGAAATCGTCAACAGTATTGCGACAAATTGGCTGTTTAAGGTTTTGCGAAAAAAAGACGATATTTATAACATTTGTGACAAAATAATCGTACTAAGCAACAATTTCCCATTGAATGATTTTACATTTTACCGAAGCTGAAATAGTTTGTCAATACATTCTGCAAAAAATGCATTTTTAGCGCACAAAACGGCAAAAGCGAGGCCGCCGCATGGGCTGCCTCGCTCTATTTTATTGAATTTCGGAATCAATACAGCTTTGCGCCGGCGGGGATGTGGTCGTCGACCATGAGCAGGTGCAGCTTCTCCTCGCCCTCCTCCTGATGAATGGCGGAGATGAGCATGCCGCAGGAATCTATGCCCATCATGGGGCGCGGCGGGAGGTTGGTGATGGCGATGCAGGTCTTGCCGACAAGCTCTTCCGGCTCATAGAACGGATGAATTCCGGAGAGAATGACGCGGTCAGTGCCCGTGCCGTCGTCGAGGACGAACTTCAACAGCTTTTTGGACTTCTTCACGGCCTCGCACTCCTTGACCTTGACGGCGCGGAAGTCGGACTTGGAGAAGGTGTCAAAGTCGACAAAGTCCTCAAAAAGCGGCTCGATTTGAACCTTGGAGAAGTCAATGGGCTCGGCAGGTGCTTCAACCGCTGCCGGGGCGGCGGGGGCGGCGTCTGCACACTCGGCCTTGGCGGTGGGCTTTATGTCGGTGGGCTTCATCGTCGGGAACAAAATGACGTCGCGCACGGAGGCCGCACCGGTCAAGAGCATGACACAGCGGTCAATGCCGATGCCGAGGCCGCCCGTGGGGGGCAGACCGTATTCAAGGGCGTTGATGTAATCCTCGTCCATCATGCCGGCCTCTTCGTCGCCGTTGGCGCGCATTTCAACCTGCTTTTGGAAACGCTGCTTTTGGTCGATGGGGTCGTTAAGCTCGGAGAAAGCATTGCCCATTTCGGAGCAGCACACGAACAGCTCGAAGCGCTCGGTCAGGCGCGGGTCGGCGGGGCTGCGCTTGGCAAGCGGGGAAACGTCGACCGGGTGCATGGTGATGAAGGTGGGCTGAATCATCTTTTCCTCGACCTTTTGGTCGAAGCACTCATACAGCGCGTGACCCCAGGTCGGCTCGACGTTTTCCATGTCGACGCCGACGCTCTTGGCGGCGGCGACGGCCTCTTCATCGGAAGTGATGGCCATGAAGTCAACGCCGAGATACTCCTTGACGGCGTCGGCCATGGTCAGACGGCGGTAGGGCGGCTTGAGGCTGACATCATGGCCGAGCCAGGTGACATCATAAGTGCCCAAAATCTCCTCGGCAGCGCCGGAGAGAACACCCTCGAAAATGTCCATCATGGTGTTGAAGTCGGCATAAGCCTCGTAAAGCTCAACGGTGGTGAACTCCGGGTTGTGGCGGGTGTCCATGCCCTCGTTGCGGAAAATGCGGCCGATTTCATAAACGCGTTCCAATCCGCCGACGACAAGGCGCTTGAGGTTAAGCTCGGTGGCAATGCGCAGATACATGTTGAGGTCGAGTGTGTTGTGGTGCGTGATGAACGGGCGGGCAGTCGCGCCGCCGGAAATGGTGTTGAGAACCGGGGTTTCGACCTCCATATAGCCGCGAGATTCGAGGTAACGTCGGACGAAAGAAATGAACTTCGAGCGGATGATGAAGTTGCGGCGGCTGTCGTCGTTGACGATGAGGTCAACATAGCGCTGGCGGTATTTCAGCTCGGTATTGGTCATGCCGTGGAACTTCTCCGGCAGGGGGCGCAGAGACTTGGAAAGAAGCTCAACCTTTTCGGCATGAACGGAGATTTCCTCGGTCTTAGTTTTGAAAACATAACCGGTGACGCCGATGATGTCGCCGATGTCGAACTTGCGGAAGTCGGCAAACTCCTGCTCGCTGACGGCGTCGGCACGGACATAAACCTGCAAAAGGCCCTCGCCGTCCTTGATGTGACAGAAAATCGCCTTGCCCATGCCGCGCTTGGACATGATGCGTCCTGCGACGGAGACGGTTTTGCCGTCAAAGGCGTCGTAATTGTCTTTTATCTCATTTGTCCACGCGGTTCTCTGATAAAAGGTTTTCTGAAAGGGGTCTCTCCCCTCATTTTGCAGTGCGGACAGCTTGTCGCGGCGAATTTGGAGAAGCTCGGAAAGCTCCTGCTCGGTGCCGGGTCGGTTGTTGACGGCTTCACTCATGCTAAATACCACCTATCTCAATAAAAATAATCTGAATCTTATAATCGCAGAACCGGGCGCGGCAAAATGTCACGCCCAGTTATATGTTTCTCACTTATTCTCTACGGAAACGACCTTGAATTTGAGCTGGCCGACAGGGGCGTCGATGACGGCGATGTCACCGGCTCTGTGCCCGCGCAAGCCCTTGCCGAGGGGGGAATCGTCGGAAATGCGGCCGGCCTTGGGGTTTGCCTCTTGCGAGCCGACTATTTCATACGTCTCCTCAAATCCGTCCTCCATGTCGAGAACCTTGACCACACTGCCGAGGGTGACGGTGTCTTTGGGCGCGTCAAGGTCGATGTTGTCGACGATTTCCGCGTTTTCGATGAGAACCTTCAGCTCGGCAATTTTGGAATAGAGCTTGCCCTGCTCGGTTTTGGCCTCGTCATACTCGCTGTTTTCGGAAAGGTCGCCGAAGCTGCGCGCTTCTTTGATGAGCTCGGCCACTTCTTTTTCGCGGACGGTTTCCAAATAGTTGAGTTCTTCTTTTATCGCGTCCAGACGCTCCTGGCTCATTTTGAATCTGTTGGAATTGGACATGTTAAAACGCTCCCCTTTTCGTAATGTTGTGCGTTTGTAATCGCTGATTAAGCCTATCTATTATATTGATAAAGTCCCGCCGTGTCAACTCAAATATTTGAGCGCGGCGTTGAGCTGCTCATCGTTGGAGACGCTGGCCGAGCCGTCGGAGACGCCGGTGGTGCCCTCGGTGGTGCCGGTGGCGGTGGGGTCGGAGTTATAAACGATGGAATCGGGCACGACGCCGCCGGCGGTGCAGATGTCAATGCCGTTGGGCGTGAGATAGGTCTTGGTGGAAAGGCGAATGGCGCTGCCGTCTTCAAGCGGCAACGTGACCTGCATGCGCGTTCTGCCGCTGGTCGGCTCGCCCATCAAAAGCGCCCAGTTATACTCCTGCAAAACGGCGGCGAAAAGCTCCGCCTCGCTGTAAGTGCCGGTGTTTATGAGCACGACCATGGGGATTTGAACGCACATGCCGTCAGATTCGGTGACGTCCTGCTTGCCGTCCTTGTCGCGCTCGATGAAAAGTGTGCCCTTGGGCAAGAGGTAATCGAGCAGCGCCGCGGCCTCGGTTTTCAAGCCGCCGGGGTTGCCGCGCAGGTCAATGCACAGCGCAACCGCCTTTTGCGCGAGAAGCTCTTCAATCGCGTTTATCGCGTCTTGACCCGAACCGGCCTCAAAATTGTCAATCTTGACATAGCCGGCCTCGGTTTTTTCCATACGATAGGTCACGGGGCTGATATACGAGGTTGAGCAATCGACCTCGATGCTCTGCTGGCCGCGATTGATGCCGAGGACGAACTTGGTGTTCATGCGCGAGCGGATGAGCGTACGAACATAGTCAATGTCTTGGCCGATGACGCTTTCGCCGTCAACGTCCGTTATCACCATGCCGGCGGCAAGCCCCGCCCAAGCCGCAGGAGAGTCGGCGTTGACCGCCACGACCTGATACCCGCCGGAATTTTCGTCTTTCATTATTGTCATTCCGATGTTGGAATATTCATTGGTGGAGGATAGCTGATAGGTCTTGTACTCATCCGCCGTCATGTAATAGCTCCACGGGTCGCCGAGGCCGGACACCATTGCTGCGGCGGCGCTGTCGCCCATGGCGGCGCGGTCAACCTCGTCGATGAACTTGTCATCGCAGATGTTTTTGATTTCGATATAGCGCATGGCCTCGTTATAATCGGTTTTGCCGCCCACGTCCTCAATCATCTTGTGATGGGTGAAATAATAAGTGCCGAAAGTGAGCACGGCGCAGGCGAGCACGACGTATTTCAGCTCAATGCCGATGCTGAAAATGCCGACGATTATGCGGCCGAGGTTGTAGAAAAATCTGCGAAAAATGTTTTTCAAGTGCAGCTCCTTCCGCCGAGAGGCATGCGCCATCATACGGCTGTGAATTTTTCATGCAAACAGGACAGTCGAGGTCTGTGACTGTCCTGCTGAGGCAGTTTAACCTGCCCTATATCGCCGGATTTCATCAAACTCCGGCATTGGCGGAATAGGTCAATCCGCTGTAAAACTGTTCGGGGTCAATGCGCGAGCCGTCTTTCCACACCTCATAATGGCAGTGCGGACCGGTGGAAAGACCGGTGCTGCCGACATAGCCGACAGTGTCCCCTTTCGAGACGGCCTGACCGTTCGACACGGCGATGGAGGACATGTGCGCATAAAGCGTTTTGTACCCGTTGCCGTGGTCAATCATAACGCAGTTGCCATAGCCGCTGTTGACCCCGGCGAGGACGACCGTGCCGCCGTCGGCGGCGACGATGGTCGCGCCGGACTCGGCGCCGATGTCAATGCCGGTGTGGGACTTCGTCACGCCGGTGATGGGGTGCACACGCAAGCCGAAGCGGCTGGTGAGGTAAGTGCACGAGGGAACGGGCCACGAAAACTGACCCGTGCCGACGACGGTGCTGCCGTTGCTGTACCCGCCGCCGGAGGCCGCAGCCTCGGCCTGACGCTGTTTTTCAAGGGCGATGACCATGTTGGCCACGTTGGTTTCGGCCTCGCGCTCGGCCTGTTCAAACTCCTCTAACACGGCGGCATTGTCCGCAAGATTCGCGGTGATGTCGGTGATGAGCTGCGTGGCCTCGTCAAGCTCGGTCTGGAGCTTATCCTGCTCTGCGCGAAGCTCATCCTGCTTTGAAACTATATCGGCCTTATACGCCTCATACTCGGCCACGACGGCCTCGGTGTTCTCGCGCGCGGCGATGTACGCCTCTTCAAGCGCCCTGTCGCTTTCCATTATCTCGCCGATGTCGTCCACGGCGGTCAAAAGCTCACCGAGGTCAGAAGCGTTGAAAAGATAGGCCAAGAACGAGGTCGTGCCGTTTTCCTCCATGGCGCGCACTCGCGCGCGATAGCGTTCAAGCTGGTCAAGCTCCAAGGTTTTCGCCTCGGCGACTTCGATGTTTTTGTCGGCAATCATGTCGTCATAGAGGGCAATTTCCTGCTTGGTGAGCTCGATTTGCCACTGAGTGTAGACATTGCGCTCGTCCAGAGCCTGTTTGAGGGCAAGGACGCTCGCTTGCTGCGCGCGCAGGTCATTGACGACGGCCTGTTGCTGTTGGCGCTGCTTGACAAGCGCATCGCGCTCGGCCTTGAGCTCGTCAAGCTCGGCCTCGGACGCAGCATAAGCCGACACGCCGACGGCAAAAGCGAGCACAAACGCAAGCACAGCCGACAAAAACCGTTTATAAAATTTGCTCATATCTTTTTATCCGGGGAATGCGATTTTCTCAGCAGTTATAATACGAAATGCCGGAGAAGTATGCGGCGGGGTCGGTTCTGCTGTCGCCGACGTAAACTTCAAAGTGGCAGTGTGTGCCCGTGGCGCGGCCGGTCGAGCCGAGATAGCCGATGGTCTGCCCCTGCGACACGCTTTGACCGGCGCTCACGGCAAGGCCGGAGCAGTGCGCGTAAACGGTTTTCATGTTGCCGTGGTCAATGATGACGTAATTGCCATAGCCGCTGTTGGAGGAGGCGGTGATGACCGTGCCGCTGTCGGCGGCGACGATGGCCTGCCCTTCTTTGTTGAAGCCGTCAATGTCAATGCCGGCGTGATAGGCCGTCGAGCCGGTGAAGGGGTCGGAACGGTTGCCGTAGCGGCTGGTGACGGTCATGGAGCACGGAACAGGCCATATAAGCGTGCCTGTGCCCTCGATTCCGGCGGTATAGCCCCCGCCGGTCGCGCCGCCGGATGCGTCGCCGCCCGCTGCACCGCCGCCGGAGGTGGCATTGTTCTGCGCATTCTGCGCGGCCTGTGCGGCCTTTTCGGCGTTATACTGGGCGATGAACGAGCTGACCTCGGCTGCCGCCGCGGCCTCTTCGGCTGCCGCCGCCTCGTATTCCTTGGTGGCCTTTTCAATGTCCTCGGCCAAGGCTTCGATGAGGGCGTTGGCCTCGTCAATCTGCTTTTTCAGCTCTTCCTGCTCGGCCTTGAGCTCGTCCTGCTTTTCCTCGTAATCGGCCTTGGTCGCCTCATACTCGGCCTTTATGCCCTCGGTCTCCTCGCGCGCGGCGATGTATTGGTCTTCAAGCGCGCGGTCGCTTTCCATTATCTCGCCCATATCGTCAACGCCGGACATGAGCTGGCTGAGATTGGAGGAATTGAACACGACGGCGAGGATATTGTATCCGCCGTTTTCCTCCATGGCGCGCACGCGGGTGCGGTATTTTTGAAGCTGGCGCTCCTCGCGGGTTCTCGCCTCTTCAACCTCTTCCGCCTTTTCGGCAATCATGTCGGAATACATGTCAATCTGCGCTTGGGCAAGGTCAATCTGCTCTTGGGTGAGCTTATTCTGCTCCATGACGGCAGCCTTTTGCTCCAAGACGTTGGCCTGCTGCTGCTTGAGCGTTTCAAGGCGCTCTTTGCAGTCGCTGACGCGGCCGGAAATCGCCTTTTTCTCCGCTTGGAGTGCGGCAATTTCGTCCTGCGTGACCGCGTAGGCGCTCACGGGGATGACGCTGATGACGAGCGAGGCCAGCACGAGCACCGCAAGCAGCACGGCGATGACGGAAATGACTTTTTTGTTGTTCATAGGTATGTATGCTCCTTAATACCCCGCATTGGGGTGTGTGGCTTACACCTTCAGGTAGTTCCTGATGGCGTTCACGCCGCCGACCGCGCCGACAAGAATGCCCGTGCCGAGATAGACAATGAGCACCACGAGCGCAACCGAGCGGAACGGCACCACGGCAATGAGGCTTCCGGTGATGCTGGAAACAAGCTCACCGGTGACAAGCTCATAGATGCCCCACTCCGCAAAGAAAGCGAGGCCGCCGCCGATGATGCCGAGGACAAGCCCCTCGACCACAAACGGCAAACGAATGAAGGAGTTGTTCGCGCCGACCATTTTCATGATGGCGATCTCCTCGCGTCTGCTGAACGAGGCGAGCTTGATGGTGTTGGACATAATGAACACCGACACGAACACCAGCATCACGATGAGCACCAGCGACACCACGGAGACGATGTTGCGAATGGTGACAAAGCGCTGGGCATAGTCCAAATGCGCGTTGACCTTGGCAATTCCGGGGACGTTTTCAAGGTTGCGCTTGCTGTCGGCCATTTGGGAGATGTCCGTGAGATGGATGATAAAACGATGGCGGAACACCGTTTCGTCAATGCCTTCCATGAGGGAATCATCGTAATTATTCATGAACGCGTCCATCGCGTCTGTGCGTGAGACGAATTCCGCCGAGGTAATGTTCCCGACGGCCTCAACGCTCGACTGGAGCGCGCGCGCCTCGTCCTCATCGGAAATGCTGTCGTCCACGAAGGCGACAAGCTCGTTTTGCTCTTCAAGGTCGGCGATGAGCGCGTCAATGTTGAGCGAGAGGAGAGAAACGCTGCCCATGATGATAAGACAGGCCATTATGACCGTGATCGACGCGAAAGACATGAAGCCGTGCTTTGTGATGCTTCTGAAGCCCTCGCCGATAAGATAACCGTATCTACTCAATCTCATAGCTGTAATACCCATCCATTCCGTCGCTTATCACGTGGCCGCCGTCAATGGTGATGACGCGCTTGGCAAAGGCGTTGACAAGCTCTTTTTCATGCGTGACGACGAGAATCGTCGTCCCCATTTCGTTTATCTTTTCAAAAAGGAGCATCAGCTCAAGACTGCGCACGGGGTCGAGGTTGCCGGTGGGCTCGTCGGCCACTATCATGCGGGGATTGTTGGCAAGTGCCCTCGCGATGGCAACACGCTGCTGCTCGCCGCCGGAAAGCTCATTGGGCATGCGCTTTTCGCGGCCCTCAAGGCCGACAAGCTCCAGCACGTAGGGCACGCGCTTTTTGATGTCCTTGGGCGCGGCGCCCACCACGCGCATGACGAACGCGACGTTGTCATAAACCGTCATGTTGTCAATCAGGCGGAAGTCTTGAAAGATGACGCCGAGAGTGCGTCTGACCTTAGGGAGCTTGCTGCGGCGGATGTTGGTCATGTCAAAGTCGTTGACAATGACTTGGCCGGAGGTTGCGAAAACCTCACCCGTGATGAGCTTCATGAGCGTGGTCTTGCCCGAACCGGAAGGCCCGACGAGAAAGACGAATTCACCCTCATTGATCGAAAGGTCAACGTTGTCAAGGGCAACTGTCTTGCTGCTGTCGTAAACCTTCGTGACGTTGTTCATTTGAACCATTTATTGCAGTCCTCCAAATTTGTCGGCTGGCGCACCGGCGGCGATTATAACTGTATAATACCCTGCGCGCCTTAAACCGAGCTTAAATCGTGAGTGAAAACGCGGAATATGTATCAATACTTGGTGTTGTTGAGCGAATCGAGGTACATTTTGACCATCATTGCGACCTTGAACACGATTGCATGGTCAAATTCGCGCAGGTCAAGCCCCGTGATTTTTTTGATTTTCTCCAAGCGGTAAACAAGCGTGTTGCGGTGGACATACAGCTTGCGGGAGGTCTCGGAGACGTTGAGGTTGTTTTCAAAGAAGCGGTTGATGGTCTCAAGCGTGTCATCGTCGAGTGTTTCGATGGGGTTCTTTTTGAAAACCTCATTGAGGAACATTTCGCACAGCGTGGTGGGGAGCTGATAGATGATACGGCCGAGGCCGAGGGTTTCATAGTTGATGATGGTCTTGTCGGCCTCGAATATGCGGCCGACGTCAATGGCGACCTGCGCCTCTTTGTATCTGTCGGCCAGCTCGCGCAGATGGCGGGCGTTGGTGCTGATGCCGATGACGGTTTTCGCGCCCAGCTCTTCGTGCATGACGCGCTCAATCGTGCGGGCGATTTTCAAAATCTCGTCGTTGCAGTTGTTGTTGGGCAGGGTCTTGACAACGACGACGTCGGCCTCGTTGATGTTCAGGACGAAATCGCGCTGCTTGTCCGGGAAAAGGCGCGAAATGACCTCAACAGCGGAAACATCGGAATTTTCAACTTGACGGACGAGCAGAACCGTGCGCGGCTCATCCGTGACAAAGTGCAGCTCCTTCGCCCTGACGTAAACATCGCCGGGAAGGATATTGTCGGAAATGATATTCTTGACGAAGGCGGCCTTGTTGTGCTTTTCCTCGTAATTGTTCTTGGCCTCGTTAAAGGCCACGGCGGAAATTGCGCACAGCGTTTTGGCAAGCGGATCGGTGCCGTCGACAAAGGCGGCGTAATCGAACTTGCCGCCGTCGGCGGAAAGCGGGCAGTAGGTACGTCCGGCTGTGACGACACAGGAATCCGCCCCTTCAAATTCATAAGCGCGGAAATCATCAAGGCGCGAGCCGATCAACGCAAGCTCACTGCTGGCCACGACAAAGCCCTGTTCGTCCACGACGCCGATGGGTCTGTCCACGGCATCTTTCATTTGGATTATCACGTTCTGGAATATCTTGCTGGACATTTTATATATGCCTCCCCTGCTATGCGGCATGTCTCCCCAGTGGTCGCCATAAAGCGTTTATGGCAAAACGCACTACAACCCCGCATTTATCTCTGTCTATAATAACTCCATTTTACGTTATTTTCAATAGAAATCGTAGTTGTTTTTTGTGAATTTTTTTCGCATTGTCGTTTTTCCGCTCAAAAATCACGAAAAATCAAGGCCGGTTTCCGTCATTTTTCAATATATACCAAAGTGATTTCGCTTTGTTCAAGTTCACGAAAATCACCCTCGCGCATATCCGCGTCGAGGAAGAGCGAGCCGATGGACTCGCGCTTGAGACGCGCAACGGGCGCTCCGCGCGAGGCGAGCATGCGCCGCACTTGGTGATACTTCCCCTCCATGACCGCGACGCGGCAGGTGCTCGGCGTGAGGATTTCAAGGCGCGCGGGAAGGCACTTCGTCCCGTCGGCGAGGATCAGCCCCTCGGCAAAGGCGCGGACATCGTCCTCGGTCAGCGCGCCGTCAACCTCGGCGTAATAAAGCTTGGTTATGCCGGACTTGGGCGAGATGACGCGGTGGGCAAAGTCCCCGTCGTCCGTGAGCAGCAAAAGGCCGCTCGTGTCCTTGTCCAGCCGCCCCACCGGGAAAAGCCCCATGCGCCGCAGCTCCGGCGTGAGCAGGTCGAGCACCGTGCCCTGGCGCTTGTCCTCCGTCGCGGTGACGACGCCGCAGGGCTTATAAAGCATATAATAATGAAAGCGGGAGTAGCGAAGCTCGTCCCCGTCGAGCGTGACGCGGCTTTTCTCCGCGTCGAGCTTCGCCTCCGGCGAGGTCACGACCGCGCCGTCGACCTCCACCCTGCCCGCGCGGATGATGGCTTTCAGCTCCTTGCGCGTGGCAAGCCCCAAATCGGCAAGGTATTTATCCAATCTCACAAGCGCCAACTGACGCGCCCCCTCTCCATGCACAAATTGTCCATAGTAACATTATAGCATACTCGCGCAAATTTTTGAATAGGCTTTATCACGTTATCCGGAGGTGTGAATATGCTGAACAAAGCTGTTGCATTCACAAAGAAAAGGGCGTTGACCATTGTGTTCGTGTGCGCGCTGGTGCTGTTTCTCGCAATACTTGCAAAGTGGCTTTTCGCCTATCGGGCGAACGAGACGGGGCTGTCCACCCCAAAGGGGCGCGAGGCGTTCATAAACGAGCTGGGCTGGGAGATTGAGCTTGACGGCGAGGAGTGCAAGGCCGTCACCCTGCCGGAGAGCTTGGACGGTGTCATGCGCGATTACAACGAAATGCAGCTCAAGCAGGGCTATGACCTGCGCCGCTATCTCGGTCAGGGCTGCACCTGCTACACCTACCCCGTGAAAAATTACCCCGGCTATGACAGCGAGGTTTACATAACGCTTTATGTGCGGGGTCAGCGAGTCATCGCCGGGGACATTCACACAAACGCGCTCGACGGCTTTATGCACGGGATAAAGCAAAACGATGCCGAATAACAACGCCGCCTCCGCTTGAAATTACAGCGGAGGCCGATTTATTTTCATAAAATCGCCGCTTTTGATTGGCAAAGCGTGAAATATGTGTTAGAATAATCGGGCTGCGCAAAAACGCAGTGAAAAGAGAAAAATCGGAGGATTCAACCGTGGAAAAAGGCAATGCAAAGGCTCTGCTGCCGATCGGCATATTTCTTGTGCTGTATTTGGGGCTGGGCATAGTTTTCGAGTATGTTTTGAAAATCGAAATGGGGTTTTATTCGATCCCCATCGTCGTGGTGTTTCTCATCGCGCTGGTTGCGGCGTGTCTGCAAAACAAGGCGCTGAGCTTTGACGACAAGCTGGAGCTGATGGGCAAGGGCATCGGCGACAAGAACATCGTCACCATGATTCTCATTTTCATGGCCGCCGGCATCTTCGTCGGCGTCGTCGGGCGCAGCAGCGCGCAGAGCGTGGCGTATTTCCTCTTGTCGGTCATTCCGGCCAAATACGCCGTGGCCGCCGTGTTCATCATCAGTTGCTTTGTCTCCACCGCGATGGGCACTTCCGTCGGCACAATCACGCTCATCACCCCCATCGCCGTCGAAATCGCGATAAACTCCGGCATCTCCCTGCCGCTCATCATCGGCACGGTCATGGGCGGGGCAATGTTCGGCGACAACCTTTCTTTCATTTCCGACACCACCATCGCCGCCTGCAACGGCCAAGGCTGTGAAATGCGCGACAAGTTCCGCGAAAACTTTTTCATCGCGCTGCCCGCGGCCCTGGCCACGCTCGTCATCATCGTCGTGCTGTCCCTCAAGAGCGGCATCAGCGAGGTCACCGTTCAGGAATATGACCTCATTCAGATTATCCCTTACATTCTCGTGCTTGTCGGCGGCATCGTGGGCATCAACGTGTTCATCGTGCTGCTGGTGGGCATACTCTCCGGCGCAGTCATCATGCTGGCAACCGGCGCAACGGCGGCGACGGATTTGCTCTCGTCCATGGGCACGGGCGCGGCCGGAATGTTCGAGACCACCATGGTCGCCATCCTCGTGTCCGCGATATGCGCGCTCATCAATGAATACGGCGGGTTCACCGCGCTTTTGTACGCCATTCGCAAGACGTTCAAGGGCAAGAAAATGGGTCAGCTCGGCATGGGTCTGCTCGTCGGCGCGATGGACATCGCCACCGCGAACAACACCGTCGCCATCGTCATGGCCAACCCCATCGCCGCCGAAATGGCAGAGGGCTACGGCATATCCAAGCGCAAAACCGCGTCCATTTTGGACACCTTCTCCTGCATATTCCAAGGCATAATCCCCTACGGCGCGCAGATGCTGGTCGCAATCTCCGCCGCCGCCACTCTCGGCTGCACGGTGAGCGCGTTTGAGATTATCCCCTATCTTTTCTATCCGTTCCTGCTGTGCGTCAGCTCGCTGGTGTTCATCTTCATCATTCCGGAAAAGAAAAAGTGATATAATATGGCCTCGGCATGCGTTTGCCGAGGCCATTTTGCGCTTTACTGTTTGGGGTATTTATGGTAAAATCAAGATGTAAATCCTTTTTCGTGAGGTGACTGCGATGAGCACGGGCGAATTGGTTGTTATTCTTGTCATCGGCTTTGGAATTATTGGCTTTGCGCTCAAAACTATCGTCGACATTGTTTTCATCGACATCAACGCCGCCGAGGCGCGCAAAAAGGCCAAGCAGCAGGAAAGCAAATCGAACGACTTTTGGGATTATATTGACGATTAAGGCGGTGACGTAATGCTTTCAAAGGACAAGCAAAGATTTGACCGCAACGGCGACGGGCGGCTCAGCGGCTTTGAATACTCGGATTATTATGATTATACCTACGGCATAGATGACGAAGCCAGGGAAATCAGCGTCCGGAACGAAGCCGAGGACAATTGGTCGGCTTGGCTCAATGACGCCGTCGCGCGCCTGCAAGGCAATTTTGAGGACGTTGTCGAGCCCGCCGAGGTCATCATGGGCAAAAGCGCGCAGACGCGCGCTCTTGCGGAGAAAACCTTCATGCACTTTTTGACCTTGGGTCTACTGTCCGGCTCGCGCTGGCACGAAACGCGCTCTGCCGGCGGCGGCATGTACACATCGGGCAGCATATTCATGCCGTACAAATCCGCCGTGCGCCACATCATCGACTCGCGCATATCCGTGTGCACCCTCGAGGACGTGAACCGCGCGGTGATGGGCTGTTCTCCCCTTTTTGAAAGCGAGGGCGTTCTGACCAACAAGCGCGTGGGCAGCTTTTGGCGCGCGCTTTACCGCGCCATGCCGCCATACCGCCCCAACGCCATGACGCACTTCAACGAAACCACCCGCTACCCCGCCCCAAATGAGAAAGACGAGGCGAAAATAGCGGCATTCAATCTCCTGCTGGAGTCCCTGCTCCCGGTGTTCACATACTTCTCCGACAGCCCCAGCTCCGAAGCCCTAGCCAAATGCCGCCAATACACCCACTGCGCAGAGAGCCATTGGAAAAACGGCTGCTGGTGACGTGTCGTGCGCGAAATTTGTTGTTCCCTAATAGTTCTTGGTATGGTATAATTATAAGCAATTACTGAACCAGTACATGAGCGTTGTAGTTCCCTAATAGTTCTTGGTATGGTATAATCGCCGTCCTCTCGTGTCCACGTCTCGCCCTGTTGTAGTTCCCTAATAGTTCTTGGTATGGTATAATCGGCAACCGATGACGGCGTCGTTTGTCGACGTTGTAGTTCCCTAATAGTTCTTGGTATGGTATAATTTGATATGCGTCCTGTATACTACCGATATTGTTGTAGTTCCCTAATAGTTCTTGGTATGGTATAATTGTGCTCCTCGGCGCGCTCGATACCACGGGGTTGTAGTTCCCTAATAGTTCTTGGTATGGTATAATGCTCAACGCCTGTATCCGCGGCGTCAATGAGTTGTAGTTCCCTAATAGTTCTTGGTATGGTATAATCACAAATCTTTCAGCGTCGGCTTCATGACTGTTGTAGTTCCCTAATAGTTCTTGGTATGGTATAATTCGAGGCCGTGTCGCCCATCGTGGCGACATGTTGTAGTTCCCTAATAGTTCTTGGTATGGTATAATCAATAAGCTCTAACACCCAGTTCAATCCTCGTTGTAGTTCCCTAATAGTTCTTGGTATGGTATAATCACGGACGCGAGGTCGAACATCGCCATTACGTTGTAGTTCCCTAATAGTTCTTGGTATGGTATAATCGATAGCACCAACTTCGCCCGTCCTCATCAGTTGTAGTTCCCTAATAGTTCTTGGTATGGTATAATATTTCTGCCGCTTTCATTGCCGCGTGAACAGTTGTAGTTCCCTAATAGTTCTTGGTATGGTATAATCGCAACAGTACATTTCCAAGCTCGTTGTTGGTTGTAGTTCCCTAATAGTTCTTGGTATGGTATAATGGAGATTGATTACCACCGTATTGTCCGCGAGTTGTAGTTCCCTAATAGTTCTTGGTATGGTATAATCGAAACAAACTTCGACGCAATCGCGAAGGAGTTGTAGTTCCCTAATAGTTCTTGGTATGGTATAATTTACGCTCACATCTCCACCTCCGTTACATAGTTGTAGTTCCCTAATAGTTCTTGGTATGGTATAATAGTCTATTGGACAAAGCCTGCTCCGACAAGGGTCGGGGCAGGTTTTGTTTTTCATAAAAATCAAAAAATCGAAAGCTGTTCGCATTGAAAGCTGTCATCCGCTTGGGTGAGCTTACCGAGGAGGATTTCAATGGCCTCGTATTGCTTTTCCGTAATAACCAGCATTCTGATTGAGCCGTTGTCGGGCAGATTGTTCTTCATGCGCGCCCGGTGCTTCTCCACGGCGTCCGCGCCGTTGCAGACGCGGGCATAAACGGAATATTGAATCATGTGATAGCCGTCGGTCAAGAGGAAGTTGCGAAAGCGCGTGGCCTCGCGGCGCTGTTTCTTTGTCTGCACAGGCAGATCGAAAAACACCATGATTCTCATAAACTTATTCATATCTGTGCTGATTGAGCGGCAACAGCCCCGGCAGAACAAGGGCGTTAT
This sequence comes from uncultured Oscillospiraceae bacterium, assembly GCA_964623675.1. GTDB lineage: Bacteria > Bacillota > Clostridia > Oscillospirales > Oscillospiraceae > Limivicinus. The sequence goes on along the minus strand of CAZUSM010000003.1, from coordinate 29,173 downwards.
CGCCGCGATTCATTGACCTTTGAAGGCTTTGCGCCGCCCGCTCCATCGCATAAGCCACGGAGTGCTTCTGCCCGCCGGAAGTGATATCAAGATTCAGACAGTTGAACAAAAGCCGCTTTTTGTCCGGGGTCAATTCATCATCCGCATCAAAAAGCGTATAAGCCATCAAATCCACCACGGGGCGGAACGGCTCCATCATGTCATCGGCAAGATTGAAGCTGTTCAGCTCATTTTTGTGATGCAGCCCCAGCATGGGCAAAAAGCCGTAGGCCGCGAGATAGCGCGCCATACAGCCGCGCAGTATGGCGTATCCATAATTGAGGGCGGAGTTGATGCCGTTGTCCGCCGAGCGGGTGAAGCCCTTTTGAAATAGCGCAGGAAAATAGCGCGCGGCGGCCTGAGCCTCGGCGTTGCCGCTGTCGCCGGAGCGGACAGAGGCCGCAATTGCATCAAGCCCCTCGGCGGCCTTGTCATTCCCGCATAGTCGCAGACACTCGGCTTGATTTTTTATTTTGGCAACCACGATGCTTTGCCACAGATGCTTTTTGAGCACCTCGCCAAGGGACAATTGGCTCGCCGTGACGGCAAGCTGGCGGCTGTGCTGAGAATACGGCGCGAGCACAGCGCAGGGAACGTGCTTTTCATCGCACACGAAAACGGCGCAGCCGCACTGCCCCAAAAGGGACAGCGCGGCTGTTGTGATTGTTGATTGTCTGCTTTCCAAAAGAAGCGCGGAAATGTCCTCAACGGCAAGGGAATGCTCGCCGTCGGTTTTGATGATGAGTTGCTTGTTCTTCACGGAGATATGTGCCGGGCTTTCGACAATGATGTTTCTGAACGCCATTTTCTCAACCTTTCTTTTTGTTGAACCGCTGTCTCTCCTCTTTCCTTACCGGGTGATACTCGCCTAGAACATCAACTGTATACTTTTCAATGCTTTCAAGGGTTTTGATACCCAATCTCCCACAATACGCACCATCTATTGACTCAAATCCAATTTTTCCTCCCTCAATGTCTGCCGAATTATAATAAAACATTCCCTCTCGTTTTTCCACCATTTCCGGAAGTGTTCCACCTTTAATAGCTTTTCTAAGAACAATAGTATTCTGGTGCTTTACACTAATTAAATCATTTTTATACAGAGAAAAAACGAAATTGTCATCAGACATCGTTTTCCACGCATCGTATGGTTTATGCGGAACAACAGCGCGATTCGGCAATTCAGCTTTTACAGTGTCTAATGCGTATATGGGCACAAAATAATATCCATCACCTTCAACTTTGAACACATCTATACGAACCATGGAATCCGCCTTTGCCACACCTGTGACAGCGCCGGTTTCTTTATCCTTATGAACCGCAACAGGCTTTGTCATCTTCGTGCCGGTCTTAACAGACTTGACAAGAGGTCCGGGCGTCCCGTCTTTTTTCGGCTTATAGAACGGCTCGGCAAAGGCTATTTTTGCATCACCCCCGTATGCCTCCAAGCGCGCTTTGAGAGCGTTGTACAAAAGCAAATCACTTTCTTTATTATAATAATTAAGGATTTCACCGTTTTCGTACTTTAGCTTGGTCAACGGAGTCTTGCTGATATAAAAGTTACTTTTGTCGGTATCATTCAAAGTTCTATAACTGTAAATCGTCGCGTCATGCAATTGCCCGGTAATTTTATGGTCGACAACTCGCGAGACGAACAGGGGCTTGACGCGCGGGGCGTCCTCGTCCATGTAAAACGGGAGCTTGAGATTTGCAATTTCGCGCGACGGGTCATTAGCAAGGCGCGCTTCAAGCTCTTTTCTGAACCACGGCCAAGGTTCGGGGAATCGTTCTTTAACTTCCCCCGTGGTGGGGTCGACGATTATGCTTTTATTTCTTTCAGGCATATACCGGCTCTCTCGACCATTTTCGTAGTCTGTCACGCTCCGTATCATGCTTTCGTTTATACAAGCAATAACAACTGCGTCCACTGCATGATGTAAATCTCCATCCTCGCGAACTTTCTTTATTCCCCATTTTGCGCGCATTCTCCCCGTCGCTCGTCCGCTGACAGCTCTGACTTTTTTCTTCATCGTTGACGGCGCAAACTCAAGATTATCATTTATGTAATTATACATAAAGCGCGAAGCATAACCCGTATCTTCCAAGTTCTCCGATATTTTTTTGTTGCTATCGTCTTTACTAAAACTTTCTTTCAAGAGAAGCATACGTTTTTTCGCGTCACGTATATTTGCGTTAACCCAAACTATAAAGGCTTCCCTGCGCTCATCATTCAAGTATTCCAACGGCAAACGATTTCCTTTGTTCCGGTTTTCTTCTGTCAAAACCAGAACCTTGTTCGTGCGGCTGTTGTCAAAGCTCCGACTGTACGGGACGATATGGTCAACCTCGGCATAGCCGTGGCAATGAGGGTCAAAAAGATTTTCAATAGATATCCTTTTCTGAGAATATGGGCAAATCCCGTCCTGCTCCTTCCAAAGCAGGTATTTTTCTATGTCCAAGCCCGACAGTTCTCTGCCGCCGTTATAATCTTTAATATCTTTTGCCGAGTTTTCTCTTGCCTTTTTGTTCTTGTTGTTTTCTTTTTCCGCTTCCTCGCGCGCCGCATAGCTCAACGCTAAATCTCTTGCAAGCTCAACGTTGACATAGACGGGACTTTGCCCATAACGCTTTATTATCGCGTTTATGACCTTTATCGTCTGCGTCACAGCTCTGCGCGCAATAGGGCTTTTAATATCTTGGCTCTCCTCATCAAGCGGCGGGAGATACAGCTGTCTGCCGTCTTTGCTGTGGGCGCGGAAATCGTACCCGGCAGCTGTGCATGCCTCGGAATAATTCATTCCTTTTTCAAGAAACGGGATTATCTTGTCGCAGGCCACAACCGACAAATGCCCGGTCTTGGAGAAATTGAGTTTTTCCAACTCTGCAATATCTGCTTGTTCCAGTCCGGCTTCCGTTAATGCTTTGTTGATGTTTTCATCTGTTTTATACGTGGTCAATATTCGCGCTATTTCGTTTCTCTGTTGAACCGTTATTAGAGCAAATCGGCCTTTACCGGCTTTTTCAACAGCTTGGCGCATTTGATGATATGCTTTTAGGAAGTTGAGTTTTTCTTTCTTTTCTTGCTCTTCAACAGTTGCTTCCGCAGTATAACGCACCATGTTGAAGCGCACATTCTCGCCAAGTCCAAGCTCTTTGCGTAACTTGTCATAGGTAAGCGTACCAGGTTTATGGGCAAGGGCAATCACTGCCTTTCGCTGTGCGTCCGATAGGGGTATACTCTCACCACCGTCAAGCAAGCGGATATGATTAACTTTTTCCAAGAGATTGAAGTACTCAAATGAATATGATGCTTTCGATGCACGCGGTTCATTTGGTTCGAGCGTGCATTTCCCAATCATTTTTTCAATCTGATTGCCCCCGTACGGGCTATTTCCGCCCGGTCCTTCGTCGAAAGAACGCTGGCTCAAAAGAATCTCCAAATAAGCGTTTTCAAGCTCTTGCGTGGCATAATCCGCGCCAAAGCCGCGCTGTGCGGCAAAAACGAGACGTGCCTCTGACTCAACCATATCGCGCGTGATAGTGCCAATATAGTCATTTTTATTACGCTTGCGCTCTTTGAATCTTGAGTCATTGAGGAACATTTCCCCCGCTGTGCGATACTGGCCGTCTTTTATTATGCCCTCATTCTCACCAATGGCTTTAAGGAGTTTGCCGTCTTCGTCGTCGACTTCACCCTTGCGGTTTGAGCGGAAACCACGCCGCTGTGCCAAATGCAGCATAATGCGCGCAAACTCCTCGCGTGAAACGCGCTCATCTAATGCACGAACACGAAGAACATAAATGTCTTCAAGTCGACCATTGAAAAGCCCATCCATCTGTTCTTTTGAGAGCAGTCCATGATTGATAATAAGGGCACGTATACGTTCCTTGCGGTGACGTTTACGCCGAATAACGCGACGCATCCCGCGCGCTTCCCTGCGAGGTTCAGCAAGCGATTTGCTGTCACTATTTCTTTTGAAAATCCGCGTTCCCATGTCTATAATTCCGCAAGGATTATTATTCTCATCAAGCGCCAATACCGCCCAACCGACTGACGCAATGCCGATATCAACACCTATCGCAATTCGGTACATACAAGACCTCCTTTTTTCACGCAAGCAAAACTTGCCAGCTATGTATAGTGATAATGCCCCGCATAAAGCGAGGCATCATCTTTTGCGGTCTACTGCAAAAATGCAGTAACCTTATTGTAGTAACCTAATAGCTCTTGGTATGGTATAAGAACTACTAAATCTATTTGTATTTTACTTTATATTGCTATAATTGTCAAGATTCATAAAAGGTTTATTTCTGCTTTTACCCCTTTTTCGGGTACTTTTCTATGGCAGCGGTGACCATTTCTTCTAAGAGGGTGGCGTAGCTGTCGACCATGGGGTCGATGTCGTCTTTCATGCGCGACCATATAAAGCGCAGGAAAAATCCGGCGAAAGAAATGCGGCAAATGTCCGCAATGCCGGCCAGCTTTTCCTCCGGGACGGCGTACTGCGTCGCGTATGCGCAGACGGAGCGATAAAACACATCATCGCTCAGCGAAAACACAAAGCGCTCAACCCGCTCGCGCGAGAGGGAGTTGAAAATATGATAAATGATGTTCGAGCGCGCCTCGCAGGCGTGGAGAAAGTCCTTCATGGCCTTTTTCCAGTCATAAAAGGGCGGTCTGCCGTCGACAAAGCAGTCAAGCTCGCCGCGAATCCACACGCCGAGGAGATTATAAATGTCGCTGTAATGATAATAAAAGGTGTTGGAGCTAATCTCACAGCGGCGGACGAGCGCCGAAACCGTAATCTTGTCAAAGGGCATTTCCTCAAGCATCTGCTCAAAGGTTGAAAGTATTGCCTTTTGCGTGTACTGTGCCATAAACCGGTCTCCCCCATTTTTGTTTTATAAGAGAATTTATACACCGGTTTGATAAACGGACAATCAACTCAATCTCAACTATAATTGATTAACTCCGCCATTTTGCCCAAAATTTGCGCAGATTTGGAATGCCCCCGCGAAATTTGCGGGGGCATTCGGGCGTTTTGTACGGTTTTGGGCGGTTTATGGGGTCAGAGATTGCTTTGCGTGCTCTCGGCGCGGCCGCGGAGATATGTGCCGAGTGAAGTTATACACAGGAGCGTGACGACGAGGAACACGCCGGGGATGACGATGATCCACCACGCGTCGGTCATGAGCGCCTTTTCGGCAAGGGAGAGCATGCTGCCCCATGAAATGACCTCCAGCGGCAAGCCGATACCCATGAAGCTGAGCGTGGACTCGGCGACAATGGCGCTGCGCACACTCATGACGACCATGAACATGATGGAGGAGAAAAAGTTCGGCGCGAGGTGGCGCACGAGGATGTGAAAGAACCCGCCACCCATGCACTTGGCGGCAATGACATACTCACTGCGGCGAAGGCGGCGCACCTCTGTGCGCACAACCTTGGCGATGCCCGTCCAGCCCGTGAGGCCGACGACGAGGGAAATGCTGAGTGCGTTTGGCTTGCCGAGGACGGCTTGCAGCAGCACGATGAGCAGTAGTCCCGGCACACTGAGGAAAATCTCGGTGGCGCGCATCAAAACCGTGTCCACCCAATCGGGCGCGCTGCCGCTGACAGCGCCGAACACCACGGCCACGACGGTGGAGATGAGCGCGGAGGCAAGGCCGATGAAAAGCGAGACGCGCCCGCCGTACCATATCATAGAGAATATGTCGCGCCCCATGGTGTCCGTGCCGAATAGATACTCCCGGCAGGGCGCGACAGCGCAGCTTTGAAGCTCCATATACGTGGGGTCGTGGGTCATTATCGCCTCGGCAAAGAGGCAGCCGAGCATGATGACGGCGAGAATCAGCGCGGCGGCGACGGGCTTTCCGGCGAGGGGGCGGCGTTTGGCCGCCGTGGGGGGCGGCGCGGGGCGAATGCCGACGATTTCAAACTTATCCGTCATGACACCGTCACCTCCCCCAGCTCCGCAAGCTCCTGCGCGCGCAGGCGCGGGTCAATGCGTTCGTTTATGATTTGGGCGATGATGCTGCACACGATGACGACGACGCCGGATATCATGCACAGCAGCATGAGCAGGTTATAGTCCTGATAACGTGCGCTTTCGTAAGACAGCGTCCCCAATCCCGGATAGGAGAAAACGGCCTCGACGATGTACGTGCCGCCGAGGACGTGCGGCACGGAGATTGCCATGATGCTCAAATACGCGGGGAGCGTGTTGCGCAGACAATGACGGAACATCACCGCGCGCTTGGAAAGCCCATAGGACTTGGCAAGCAGCACATAATCCGCGCGCACCTCATCGAGGAGGCGGTTGCGCACCATATAAGCATAATACCACAAATGCGTGAGCACGACGACTGACAGGGGCAAAATGAGGTGCACAATGCGGTCGGCAATGTCGCCCTTTTTGCCGATGCTGTACGCGCCGGAGCTGGGCAAAAGGCGCAGCGTGACCGCGAACACCAAAATCAGCACGAGCGAGAGCCAAAACTCCGGGATGCAGCTTGTCACCGTGCCGAGCTTGCAGAGGATTTTGTCCGGCCATCTGTCCTCAAACCAAGCGCACAGCACACCCAGCAGCAGCGACAGCACGAAAATGAGCGCAAAGCCGATGCCGCCGAGGAGAAGCGTGTTGCTCACGCGCGCGGAAATGACGTCCACGACGTCCATTTTGTATTTATACGAGATGCCGAAGTCGCCGCGCGCGGCGTTTTGCACCCACTTGACATACTGCACATATATCGGCTCATTGAGGCCGAGGCGCGTCTCCGCCGCCTCGCGCTCGGCGGGAGTCATTTTTTCGACGCGGTCGCCGTAATACGACACCAGCGGGTCACCCGGCGCAAGGCGCGACACGTAGAAAACGGCGACAGACAGCACAACCACGCTCACGACGAAAACGAGCGCCTTTTCGGCGTAATACAAGGCCCTGTTTTTCTTTTTCATACACTCGCCTCCTATCCGAGCACGAAGTGCCCCGGCTCGACCTCGCGCATTTCACCCACGAGGGGGAAATTCACGCGGGAGAAGTCGGGGATGGCGCGAGCGCGCTCCAAGCGCGGGTCGGGAATGGGAATGGCCGAGAGGAGCGCCTTGGTGTACGCATGCCGGGGGGAATCATACAGCGCGCGCGTCGGCGCAAGCTCGACGAGCTTGCCGTGATACATCACGCCCACGCGGTCACACAAAAACTCGACCATGGCCAAATCGTGCGCAATGAACAGGATTGAAAACCCGTGCTCGCGCTGCAAATGGCGGAAAAGATTGACGATTTGCGCCTGAATGGAGACATCGAGCGAGGCAATGGGCTCATCGGCGACGAGGAGCTGAGGATCCATGGCAAGGGCGCGGGCAATCGCCACGCGCTGACGCTGCCCGCCGGAAAGCTCGGCGGGATATTTGTCGAGATACACCGGCTCCATGCCGACATAATGCAGTTGAAACTCGGCCTCGGCGCGGTAAGTTCCGCGCGGGGGCGAGATGTGGTTAATGCGCAGGGGCTCGGATATTATGTCAACCACGCGCATGCGCCTGTCAAGGCTGCTGTTGGAGTCTTGAAAGATGATTTGACGCGAGGTCTGCAAAAAGCGTTTGTTTTCACGAAAGGCGGCTTTGTCGAGGATGTCAATGTTGTTATAGACAATCTCGCCGGCGGTGGGCTTGTAAACATTCATGACACAGCGCGCGACGGTGGACTTTCCCGATCCGGATTCGCCCACGAGGCCGAAAATCTCGCCCCGGCGAATGGAGAAGGATACATCATCCACGGCCTTGACGGCGTGCTTTTTCGTCATGGGGAAAACATGCGTCAAATGGCGCACGTCCAAAAGAATGTCATCGGGCACAGTCTCCCTCTCCTTTCAAGTCAATTTTCGGGGCTCGCTCGTCAAGCAGCCACGTCGCGGCATAATGCGTGTCGCTGACGCGGAACATGGGCGGGGCTTGGTCATAATCAATGGCGAGGGCGAACTCATTGCGGCAGGCAAACGCGTCGCCCTTGGGCGGGTCGATGAGCGAGGGGGGCATGCCGGGCAGTTGCGGGAGACTGTCCTTGCCGCGCGAGAGCGCCGGGAGCGAGCGGAGAAGCCCCCAAGTGTACGGGTGGCGCGGGTCATAGAATATCTCGTCGACCGTGCCGATTTCGACGATTTTGCCCGCGTACATCACCGCGACGCGATCCGCCACACGCGCCACGACGCCGAGGTCATGCGTGACGAAAACGGTGGCGGTGTTGAGCTTGCGCTGGATATCGCGCAAAAGCTCCAAAATCTGCGCCTGAATGGTGACATCGAGCGCGGTGGTCGGCTCATCGGCAAAGAGAACGCGCGGGTTGCCCGCGAGGGCGATGGCCATGACGGCGCGCTGGCACATGCCGCCGGAGAAATTATAGGGATAGAGCTTCATGCGCTCTTCGGGCGCTTCGATGCCGACGATGGTCATGAGCTCAATGACACGGCGGCGAAGCTCGACCTTGGTGAGCTTCGGGCTGTGGGTCAACACGGCCTCGGCAATCTGCGCGCCGACGGTCATGGTGGGGTCAAGGGCGGTCATGGGGTCTTGAAACACCATGGAAAACAGCTTGCCGCGCAGGGGGCACATTTCCTTCTCGCGCAAGGCCGTGATGTCCGTGCCGCCGAGGGTGACAGTGCCGGATTCGATTTTCGCCGTGCTCGGCAAAAGCTTCATGATGCTTTTGCACAGGACGCTCTTGCCGCAGCCGGATTCGCCCACAACGGCCAAGACTTCACCCTCGTTGAGGGTGAAGCTGACGCCGCGCACCGCCTGAACCTTTCCGGCGGGGGTATTGAAGCTGACGGACAGATTGTCCACTTTCAAAAGCTGATTCATGCCGAGTCTCCGTTTCGTTGGCAGCAGACGGTTTATTCAATCGTCCAATCCTTGATGTTGTAGAATATTCCCACGCCGTGATGGCTCAAGACCGTGTCGGGCGTGATGCCATGGACGGCGGTGTCGGCCACATAATTTGCGTCGAGATAGCAGATGAAGGCATAAGCCGGGTCGCTTGCAAGCTCGCTCTGGAAGGCGGAATAGTATTCGCGGCGGGCGTCCTCGTCGGCCGTGCGGCGGGCAAGGGTGAGGTATTCGTCGACCTTGGCGTTGGAGTAGCCGGAGTAATTTGCGCCCTTGTCCGTGCCGAAGACCTTGTAGGTGTGGTCATCGGCGTCAAAGGGGCTGCCCCAGCCGATGAGACAGGCCATTTGCCCGCCCCAGTCCATCTGCGCGGGGATTTCGACCGTGCAGTTGATGCCGACCTGGCGGAGCTGCTGGGCGGCGGCCTGTGCGATGTCAAGCCTGTCCTGCTCGCCGGACATGACGCTGATGACAAAGCCGATTTCCTCGCCGTTGCGGGTGTAAAAGCCGTTTGCGCCCATGGTGCAGCCGGCGGCTTCCAAAAGCTCTTTGGCGCGCGCCGGGTCATAGTCATAGCGCTCGACAGTGTCGTCATTATAAGCGTTGCGCTGGAGAGGGCCGTAGGCGGGCATGCCCTGCCCCAAGAGCACGGCGTCGATTATCGCCTCGCGGTCAATGGCACAGCAGACGGCGGGGATGATATCGCGGTTTTCCGTCCAGTATTCATTCCAAAAATTGAATAGTATGCCGCGATAGTCGGCGGTGGTCATGTCATAGCAGTTAAAGCCCGATTTGTCGGCAAAGTTTTGGGCGTTTTTCGGGTCGAGGAGGGCGAGGTCAAGCTCACCCGCTTCAAGCTGGATGGCCTGTGCGTTGTCATCGGGGACGATTTTGAAAATAACAGTGTCGATATTGGGCGCGCCGAGGAAATAATCCGCGTTCGCGGTCATGACGATGGACTGGCCGACGTCCCACTCGGCGAGCTTATACGGCCCTGTGCCGACGGGGGCGCGGAAAAAGTCAGAGGTCTGCATGTCCTCGCCCTGCAAAAGGTGCTGCGGCAGGATGGCCATGGTCATATAGTCGAGAAACGCCGCGTTCGGCGCGGTGAGCGTGAACGCCACGGTCAAATCGTCGATGACTTCGATGGCGGCCACGTCCTCATAGTTCGGGGCGTTTTCAGAGGCGTTGTCGGGGTTCATTATGGCCTCGATGGTGAACTTGACATCGTCGGCTGTGAACGCCTCGCCGTCATGCCAGCGGACGCCGTCACGCAGGTGAAAGGTATAGGTGCAGGTGTCGGCGTCATAAGCCCAGCTTTCGGCGAGGGCGGGGACGACGCTGTTCGCGCCGTCGTGCGCGGTCAGGCCGTCGAAAAGGAGAAGGTTGATCTCGCAATGCTCGTCCATGGCGGGGTTGATGCGCGTGTAATCCCCCGAACCGTAAACGAGGGTGTTGTCCCCTGTCGGGCTGTCATTCGCCGCGCCGCAGGCGGCGAGCGAAAAGAGCGCGGCCAAGGCGCAGAGGGCGGCGAGAGCTTTCTTGAATCTGTTCATGTCATTCTCCTTTGAGGCGATTTTGCTTTAATCCGATTTTGCTTTAGCTGATTATATCGTAAAAATCCGCAGTGCGTAAGCCCCCCGGGGGGATATATCGGCGAAAAATCCGGGGGTTTACTTTGAGGGCTTTGCGTGTTAAAATATTTTGTCATGTAATAATGTTGCCGAGGGGCAACGCAGAGAGAAAGGGCGGTGAGCTTGATGGCCGAATTTGATGAAATGGAAAACATGATGGACTATGAGGCCATACAGGAAAAACGCACCGACGAGCTGATGGAGCTTCTTGACCGACGGGACATGAAGCAGCTTCAGCGGCGCATGGAGGACATGAAGGAATTCGACGTGGCCGAGTTTCTTTCAGAGCTTGACGAGGGCAAGATGCCGATGGTGTTCCGATTGCTCTCAAAGGAGACTGCCGCAGAGGTTTTCGCCAACTTCGACGCGCCGGAGCAGGAGCAAATCATAAACTCCATCACCGATTCCGAGCTTGCCGGGATTATGGAGGAAATGTACGTCGACGACGCGGTTGACATGATGGAAGAACTGCCCGCCAACGTCGTCAAGCGCGCCATGCGCACGGCCACCCCCGCCACGCGCAACCTCATCAACCAGTATCTCCGCTACCCCGACAACTCTGCCGGAAGCATCATGACGGCGGAGTTTATTGATTTGAAAAAATACATGAGCGTGAAAGAATCGCTCGCGCGCATACGCCGCATAGGCGAGGACAAGGAGACGATTTACGTCTGCTTTGTCATCTCCGCCAGCCGTCAGCTTGAGGGCATTGTGACCGTGAAGGACCTGCTTCTCGCCGACGACGACACGGTGATTGAAGACCTGATGGACAGAAACGTAGTCTTCGCCTCGACAACCGAGGACCAGGAAAGCGTTTCGGAAAAGTTTTCCGACTATGACCTGATGGCCTTGCCCGTGGTGGACAAGGAAGGGCGGCTCGTCGGCATAGTGACGGTTGACGACATCATCGACGTCATGGAGCAGGAGGCCACCGAGGACTTTGAAATCATGGCCGGTATGACGCCGTCGGACAAGCCGTATTCCCGCACGGGGATATTTGAAATGTGGAAAAACCGCATTCCGTGGCTGATGTTTTTGATGCTGTCGGCAACGTTCACGAGCATGATTTTGACCGGGTTTGAAGACACCTTGTCCGTTCAGGCGGGGCTTGTGGCGTTCATCCCGATGCTGATGGGCACGGGCGGCAACTCCGGCGCGCAGGCCTCAACCGCCGTGATCCGCTCGCTGTCCCTCGGCGACACCGAGCCGCGAGACGCGCTGTTTGTGATTTGGAAAGAGCTGCGCGTGTCGCTAATCTGTGGATTGACGCTGGCGGCGGTGAACTTTGTGAAGATGCTGCTGGTGGACGGAATGCTGCTCAACAACGACAGCGTGACCGTGGCCGTGGCGGCGACGGTCAGTCTTTCGGTGCTGTTCATCGTGATGTTTGCCAAGGTGGTGGGCAGCATGCTGCCGATACTGGCGGAAAAGCTGGGCGTTGACCCCGCCGTGATGGCAAACCCGCTGATATCCACCGTGACGGACGCGGTTTCATTGCTGATATACATTTTTGTGGCCAAGCTTGTGCTGAATATATAAAGATTCGAGGTCGGATAAGATGAGTTTTTCCGCGCTTATTTCAAAAATGATAACCTTTGTGGCGCTGATGATGGTGGGCTATGTCGGCGCGCGGCGCAAGGTGCTGGACAAGAGCTTTGCACGCAGTCTCAGCTCGCTGGTGATGAACGTGTTTTTGAGCTGTTCTGTGCTCAACTCCGTTCTCGGCGAGCGCCCGGCGCTGACGGGCGCGCATTTGGCGCACGTGCTGCTCGTGTTGAGCGTGATGGTGCTGCTGGCTTATGCGCTGGCGACGCTCGCCGTGCGCGTTTGCGGCATGCACGACGAAAACGCGCCCATTTATGAGCTTCTGATAGGCGTGATGAACACGATGTTCATCGGGCTGCCCGTGATTCAGAGCATTTATAGCCCGACGGCGGTGCTTTACTGCGCGCTCGGCTGCATTCCGTTCAACGTGCTGCTGTACTCTTACGGCGTGTGGCGGCTGAAAAGCGGGAAAAACATGGGCGGCGGACTGAGATTGAAAGACGCGCTGAGCGTGCCGCTCATCGCGACCTTCGTCGCGCTCATCATTTTCGCGTTTGACGTCAAGCTGCCCGGCTTTGTGTGCGATCTCATCGGCACGACGTCGAACGCGACAATGCCGCTTTCGATGATAGTGATAGGTGCGACGCTGGGCGAGGTGAAGCTGACGGACGCATTCCGCGAAAAGCGGGTGTATCTCCTGTGCTTTCTGCGCCTTGTCGTGATTCCCGCGATAACGCTGTTTGTGCTGCGCTTTCTGACAACGGATGCCGAGCTTTTGGCCTCGTGCGTCATCATGGCGGCCTGCCCCAGCGCCGTGGTGGTGACGGTGCTGGCGCTGCAATATGATTATGATTCGACGTTCACCTCAAAGGGTGTTCTGGCCACGACCGTTTTGAGCATGGTGACGCTTCCGCTGTGGGCGTTCATTCTCGGCTGAGCGAGGGGCGCTTATGCACATTCCGAGCGCACCGAGTCAGGCCGTTGAGCTGTTGAGCTTTGACGAGGCTCTTGAAAAATCCGGCCAAGGGGGCGAATACGACGCGAAAAAGTGGCTGTACGTGCCCGATTTTTACACCGAGTACCGTTACATTCTCGGCACGCGCGGGCAAAACCCGCTTATCTGCATCGGCATCAACCCCTCCACCGCCGCGCCCGACGACTTGGACAACACGCTCAAGTCCGTTTCGCGCATTGCCGAGGGCAACGGCTTTGACAGCTGGATAATGTTCAATGTATACGCCCAGCGCGCCACGCGCCCCAACGACATGGACAAAGAGCTGAACACGCCGCTGCACCGCGAGAACATGCGCGCGTTTGAGTACATACTCAAAACCGTGGCCGACGGCGGATTTTCCCCCGCCGTGTGGGCGGCGTGGGGGACGATAATCGAAAAGCGGGAGTATCTGCCCGGCTGTGTGCGCGATATGGTCGCGCTCGGCCAAAGCTACGGCGCGAGGTGGCTGTGCGCGGGCAAGCGCTCGATTAAAGGCCATCCGCACCACCCGCTTTATTTGAAAAAAGACGAGAAAACCGTTGAATTTGACATTGAGGACTATCTCGACGCGCTATGAGGGCGCGTTATGACAAGGGACGTGAAAAGATGAGCCATACAGACGAGCTGACGCGTCAGCTGATGGATTATACGCCGTACAATGAGCAGGAGGCGCGCGACCGCGACGCGATTGTCGCCTTTGTCGCCTGTGCCGGGGTTGACCCATACTCGCGCGAGAATTTGACCGCGCATTTGACGGCCTCGGCGTGGATACTCAACCGCGAGCACACGAAGGTGCTGATGGTGTACCACAATCTTTATGATTCGTGGTCATGGACGGGCGGCCACGCCGACGGCGAGCACGACTTGCTGCACGTGGCGCTGAAAGAGGCACGCGAGGAGACGGGTGTGGAGCACATCTGCCCCTTGTCCGACGAGATTTTCTCCGTGGAATGCCTGACCGTAGACGGACACGAAAAGCGCGGGCAGTATGTGCCCAGCCACATTCACATGAACGTGACCTATCTCTTGGAGGCCGACGAGAGGGACACCCTGCACGTCTGCGATGGCGAAAACAGCGGCGTAAAGTGGTTTTCCCTTGACGACGCACTCAAAGCGTCCAGCGAGCCGTGGTTTGTCGAGCGGATATACAAGAAGCTCAACGAAAAGCTGGCAGGGATTGAGTTTTCGCGATGAAAATTCATATCATGCACTGCGGCACGGTGAGCTTGCCGCGCAGTGCGCCGGGCAAACTGCCTGTGAAAAGCCTGAGCAATGACGAGCGGCGAGTGACGCTGCCGGTGTGCGCATATCTCATTGAGCACCCGCACGGCTTGGTGCTGGTTGACACGGGCTGGTGCCGCGAGGTATCGCCGGATGGGGTGCACTCCCCTGCCGCGGCGCGAAATGTGCTCGGCGCGCCGCTTACGGCGTTTTATCGGCCGGAGTTGAAGCCCGGTCAGGCCATAGACGAGCAGCTTGCCGCGCGCGGGATAAGGCCGGAGGATTTGGAGCTTGTGATAATAACGCACCTTGACCCCGACCACGTCAGCGGCGTGAAGCACCTGACGGGCGCAAAGCGCATCATCATGCCGGAGGACGAATATTTTTGGAGCTGCCGGACGGTGTATAAGCTGCGGCAGCCGTGGAAGCTGTGGATGGACGCGGGGATTGAGCGCGAATACTACCGGGGCTTCGGCGGCGTGCCGAACAACTGGGCGATTGACGTGTTCGGCGATGAAACGCTTTACATGGTGAATCTTCCGGGGCACACGGACGGCATGTGCGGCGTGGTGGCCGTGAACGGCAAGCGCTTCGCGCTGATGTGCGCCGACGCGGGGTTTTCCCGCAGCTCGTGGGACGAGCTTGACGTGCCGGGCTTCGGCTTTGACAAGGAGCTGGAGCTGAAGTGCTTGAAGTGGATAAAAGGCATGAGCGAAAAACCCGGCTGTGTGGGCGTTTATGCAAGCCATGACGCGGCGATTGCCGCGCAGACGATTGAATTTTGAAGCAAAGGAGCAAATAAATGCAGAATGTTTTGATAGTGGTTGACATGCAGAATGATTTCATCTCCGGCGCGCTGGGCACGAAAGAGGCTCAGGCCATTGTGCCGAAGGTGGCGGAAAAGATAAAGGGCTTTGACGGGCGCGTGATTTTTACGCGCGACACGCATTTTGAAAACTACGCCGACACGCAGGAAGGGCACAAGCTGCCCGTGCCGCACTGCATTCAGGGCACTGTCGGCTGGGAGATTTGCCCCCAGCTTGCGCCCTTTGTCACCGAGCCACCCATTGACAAGCCCACCTTCGGCAGCAGCACCCTCGGCGGAATGCTGGCGGCGGAAAACCAACGCGAGCCGATAGAAAGCATTACGCTGATCGGGCTGTGCACGGATATATGCGTGATTTCAAACGCGATGCTGATAAAGGCGTTTTTGCCGGAGGTCGAGGTCAAGGTGGACGCGGCATGCTGCGCCGGCGTGACACCGGAGAGCCACAAAACCGCCCTCGCGGCCATGCTCCCCTGCCAAATCACAGTTGAAAACATGTAAAAGCGCCAAGGCGCTCAAATACAGCACTCAAATCGGGAGACCGCGAAGTTCGCGGTCTTCCGATTATATATAAACGCGAAAACAGCTCCGCATGGCATGCCATGCGGAGCTGAAGTGATTTTTTTGCTGTGCCGTGGTGGGATTACATTGCACCCTCGACGCCGTAAATGAGATTCGGGACAACGTCGATGAGCCACGGGCAGAACGTGAGGAGAAGCAAAACGACGATGAGGCAGACGATGAACGGCCAAACCTCTTTCAAGAAGTCGCTTATCGGGCACTTGGTGATGCCGCAGGTGGTGAACATCATAGAGCCGAAGGGAGGCGTGATGCCGCCGATCATGATGTTGACGATTGCGACAAGGCCAAAGTGGTAAACGCCGATGCCAAGCTGACGGGCAACAGGCAGAAGCAGCGGGGTGATGATCATCAAAGCCGCGCCGCCTTCGAGGAACATGCCCATGATGAGCAGGATAACGTTGGTGAGCATGAGGAAGACGTACTTGTTCGAGGTGAGGTTGAGGACAGCCGTGGTGACGATTCTCGGCAGGTTGATCCAAGTCATGTACTGGCCGAAGACGCTGGCCGAGACCATGATGAGGACAACGCTGGAAGTGCCGGCAATGGTGTCGAGCACTATGGGAATGAGGTCACGACGGAAGGAGAGCTTCTTATAAACAAGCTTGCCGATGATGAAGCAGTAAAGCACTGCGACGGCGCCGCCCTCAGACGGAGTGAACAGACCAAAGCGCATACCGAGGATGATGCCAAACGGGAAGAACAGACCCCAGAAAGAATCAAGCGCCTGCTTGAGTATGACCTTGGCAGGGGGGAACTTGTCACGAGTGGTGGGGTAATTGCGCTTCTTGGCGATTATCGCGACGGTGATCATCATGGAGAGAGACATCAGAATACCGGGGACGTAACCGGCGGCGAAGGTGCGGCCGAGAGACGCCTGCGCGATAAGGCAGTAAACAATGAGGTTGACTCCGGGGGGGATGACGGGCGTGGCGGCAGACGAGGCGGCGGTGATAGCCGCGGAGAATGCCAATGAATAGCCGCGCTTGGTCATTTCGGGGACGAGCATCTTCGACTGCATGGCGCAGTCGGCGTTTGCAGAGCCGGAGCAGCCGCCCATCAGCATGGACAGCAGCACGTTGACCTGAGCAAGGCCGCCGCGCATGTGGCCGGTGACGCATTCGCAGAAGTCCATGAGCTTGTCACTGATGCCGCCGAAGTTCATGACCGAGCCGGACATGATGAAAAACGGAATGGCAAGCATGGAGAACGACTGCGTGGAGTTCATGACCTTTTGCAGCAAGAGCCAGCACTGAGTGCTGGGGTCAAGCACGAGGAAGTAGAAAAACGTGGAGCCGAAAAGGGCGTAAACTATGGGGAGACCCGCAAAATAGAGCAGGAACACCATGAAAACGGGAATCAACTGGGTGAATGTAAGTGTCATCAGAAGTTCCCTCCTTCAACCTGGTGTCCGACCAAATCCTCGGTCTCTTTCTTTTTGATGATGTGGAGTCTGTCAGTGAGCATGAAATAAATCGAATAAATGGTGGAAAGGCCAAAGCCGATGGGAACTGCAACACCCGTGAAGAACTTCGGGAAACGCAGAATGTCGGTGAGTGCGGGCTTCCACACGCCTCTGACAAAGAGGAGATTGTAAGCATACTCAGAGCAGATATAGGTGAGCATGATGAGGATGGCAAGCTCGATGATGCTCACGACGAACATGAGCACTTCCTTGGTCTTGCCATGAAGCAAATTGACGACGATATCGACACCGAGATGCGCGTGTTTACGGTAGGCGTATGCGCTGCCGATGAAAACGGTCCACACAAAAAGGCTCGTGACGATTTCCTCGCTCCACTGCAGGGGAGTCTTGAGGAAATAACGCATGAGCACGTTGAGGTTGACCAGTATGACACAGGCCATCAAAGTCGTACCCGTAATAACAGCATCAAGGTTTTTCAATATGTACTTGAAGCTTACTTTTTTCATAAATAATCCTTAAATAAAGTTTTCGTTAAGATTGTATATAGTCGTGTTAACTTTCTTAACATCCCTATATAGCACCTGACCGAACTGCCCAATATGGACAGTCCGGTCAAGAAGTGTTTAATTGTTGTTTTGACTTTAGGTCAAAGCGTAAAGCTTACTTGCTGGCGCGGAACTCTGCAACGAGACCCTTGAGCTCATTGTAAGCTTCGTAGGTGGAGCCGTACTCTTCAACGATCCAGTCGATGACGGGTTCGCAAGCATCGGCAAAGGCGTCGAGGTCAACCTCGTTCCAAGTAACGCCCTGGGACTTGAGGAACTCGATCTGGGTGGCTTCGTCTTCCTCGCAGGAAGTCTGCTCCCACATGCCGCACTCATAAGCGCACTCTTCGATGATGGTCTGGTACTTCTCAGGAATGGTGTTCCAGCAATCCTCGGAGATGAACAGCCAACGGGTGGCGATGAGATGGTTGGTCTCAGCGACCTTCTTGACGAGCTCGTAGGGGTTGCCGGCACCGGACAGGGTGGAGACAGAACCCTCGAAGCCTTCAACAACGCCGGAAGAAATGGCGGAGAGGCATTCGGTGAAGCTCATGGGGTTGGCAGTGGCGCCCAGGCACTCAAGAGTCTTGGTGAAGAGAGCGGAAGAGGTGGCACGCAGAACGTGACCCTTCAGATCTTCGGGAGTGTAGACGTCGAGGTTGGTGACGACGGAGCGGAAGCCGAAGGAGTAGTGAGTGTCAAGGACGTGGATGCCCTGAGCGGCGAGGTCAGCCTCAAGATTTGCAACGAAGTCAGAATCCATAACGTAGTTGTATTCCTCGTTGGTGCTGTAAAGCATCGGGGCGAGAACCATTGCGGCATCACCGGCGTAGTCGGCAAAGAGGGAAGGCTCTTCAAGACCCATCCAGTTTTCGCCGTTGACGGCACGGGTGACGGAGTCGCCGTAGCAGTCAAGCTCGTTCTGGCCGTAGTAGGTGACGTTGATGTGACCCTCGGTTCTCTCGGTGATCATCTCAGCCAGCTTTTCGGAAGCTTTGTAGTTCCACTCAGTGGGCTGGAAGACGTTGGAGAACTTGATGTCGAGGTAGAAATCGTCGGCCGGGTCGGCAGCAGCGGCAGCGGCGTCAGACGCCGTGTCGGCTGCAGGAGCGGACTCTGCGGCGGGGGCAGAGCTGTTGCCGCATGCGCAAAGTGCAAACACCATGACCAGCGCAAGAAGCAGTGCGAGAAGTTTCTTCATGTTTTTCTCCTTACTCATACTTTTTTCTGTACAAACCGAAAGCAGCGGGACAAAACAAAAATATACACGCGCCCGGCACACAAGAGAGAAAACCGAACCAATCTCCCGAAAACGAAAGACGAACGCAGGCATTTATCTCTCATACACGCAGACGCAAATATAAAGATATCTTGACCTCGCTGTTAACAGATTGTTAAGTCACCTGTAGGATACACCATAATCAACCACATTGTCAACACTTTTTGTCGGATTTTGGGATTATTTTTTACAATCGTCGTTTTGCACCAAAATCACCTATCATTTTTGTGATAAATTATTTTTTGGCAAAGTCGACGCAAGGGTTTTTGTGTGCGCATCTCCCCTTTTGTGTGCGCTTCTCTCCTTTTGAGCGTGAAAATAGGGCGCTGCTTTTACACAGCACCCTATTATAATAGTATATTCGCGGATTAAAGTGCGCCCTCGACGCCGTAAATGAGGTTCGGGACAACGTCGATGAACCACGGGCAGAACGTGAGGATGAGCAAGACGATGATGAGGCAGACGATGAACGGCCAAACCTCTTTCAAGAACTCGCTTATCGGGCAGTTGGTGATGCCGCAGGTTGTGAACATCATAGAGCCGAAGGGAGGCGTGATGCCGCCGATCATGATGTTGACGATTGCGACAAGGCCGAAGTGGTAAACGCCGATGCCGAGCTGACGCGCAACGGGAAGCAGCAGCGGGGTGATGATCATCAGAGCAGCGCCGCCTTCGAGGAACATGCCCATGATGAGGAGAATGACGTTGGCGAGCATGAGGAAGACGTACTTGTTCGAGGTGAGGTTCAAAACCGCCGTGGTGACGATCTTCGGGAGGTTGATCCACGTCATGTACTGGCCGAAAACGCTGGCCGAGACCATGATGAGGACAACGCTGGAAGTGCCGGAAATGGTGTCGAGCACGATGGGGATGAGGTCACGGCGCAGGGAGAGCTTCTTATAGACAAATTTGCCGATGATGAAGCAGTAAAGCACCGCGACGGCGCCGCCCTCAGACGGAGTGAACAGGCCGAAACGCATGCCGAGGATGATGCCGAACGGGAAGAACAGCCCCCAGAAGGATATAAGAGCCTGCTTGAGGATGACCTTGAGCGGGGGGAACTTATCGCGCGTGGTGGGATAATTGCGCTTTTTGGCAATTATCGCGACCGTTATCATCATGGCAGCCGACATCATGATGCCGGGGACGTAACCGGCGGCGAAGGTGCGGCCGAGAGACGCCTGCGCGATGAGGCAGAAAACGATGAGGTTGACTCCGGGGGGAATGACGGGCGTGGCCGCAGACGAGGCCGCCGTGATGGCCGCGGAGAAAGCCTTGGAATAGCCGCGCTTCTCCATTTCGGGCACGAGCATCTTCGACTGCATGGCGCAGTCGGCGTTGGCCGAGCCAGAGCAGCCGCCCATCAGCATGGACAAAAGCACGTTGACCTGAGCAAGGCCGCCGCGCATGTGTCCGGTGACGCACTCGCAGAAGTCCATGAGCTTGTCGCTGATGCCGCCGTAGTTCATGACAGAGCCTGACATGATGAAAAACGGAATGGCGAGCATGGAGAAGGACTGGGTGGAGTTCATGACCTTTTGCAGCAAGAGCCAGCACTGAGTGCTGGGGTCAAGAACGAGGAAATAGAAAAACGTTGAACCGAAAAGGGAATAAACTATGGGCAAGCCCGCAAAATACAGCAGGAACACCATGAAAACGGGAATCAACTGGGTGAATGTGAGTGTCATCAGAAGTTCCCTCCTTCGACCTGATGTCCGGTTTCAACCGTTTCTTTCTTTTTGATGAGATGGAGTCTGTCGGTGAGCATGAAATAAATCGAATAAATCGTCGACAGGCCGAAGCCGAGAGGCACCGCGATGCCGGTGAAGAATTTGGGGATACGCAAGATGTCAGTAACGGCGGGCTTCCACGCGCCTCTTACAAACAAAAGATTGTAGGCATACTCAGAGCAAATGACCGTGAGCATAATGAGAATCATCAGCTCAACAACACTCACGATGAACACGAGGATTTCTTTGGCTCTGCCATGCACCAAGTTCACGATAATGTCAACACCGAGATGCGCGTGCTTGCGGTAAGCGTAAGCGCTGCCGATGAACACCGTCCACACGAACAGACTTGTGACTATTTCTTCGCTCCACTGGAGGGGAGCTTTGAAAATATAACGCATGAGCACGTTAACATTGACCAAAATGACACATGCGAGCAAAGTCACGCCCGTGACAACAGCATCAAGGTTTTTCATTATGTACTTGAGGCTAATTTTGTTGTTCATACTTTTCCCTTTCGTTAAGATTTATCTAAAAACAGTTAAGAAACTGTTAAGACTTTGCACAGTTTACACCCTTATCGACCGAAATGTCAATCCGTATTTACATTTATGAGCTGCAAATGGGAGAATATCGGCAAATGTCACAAATTTCGACCTTGATTTTTGTATTAAATAAACTTTTGACAATCGTTTTCATTTTCTGAGTTTTGGTGTAATATTAGCTTGGTTTATTTTCAAGACAAATTAGGAGCAAACATGGCACTATACGAAATCAGAATGAAACACACGGAGGAAACGCTGACCGCGCTGGCGCACATGCAGTATGATCTGTTTTGTTCCTCCAACCGCATTGCGAGAACCGCTGTCGCTGCCGGGCTTTTCGTGTTCGGCGCGCTCAATTACACCGAGTGGTGGGGGCTGATGCTGATAGCCTACGGGAGCTATCTGATGTCGAGCAAATACGCCGCCGCGAACCGCACGGCAAAGCAAATTTCAAAGCAAATCAAAGAAGCGGGCGGCGAATACCCCTCATCGAAGTACATTTTCGAGGAAAACCGCATGCGCGTTATCACCCTGCCCAACAATTCCGAGATTGACCCCCTCCCCTACTCCAAGATCGCGGGGCTGGGCGCAGATCTTTATAACTATTATATATTCCAAAACGAATACGGCGGGTATATGATACCCAAGGCAGAGCTGGGCGAGAAAAGCGCGGAGTTCAAGGCATTCATCGAAAAGAAAACCGGCAAGATGTTCGTCAGCAAACGCAGCCGCTTCGTGGGCTTGCGCGAATGGATGCGCAAAAGAAGCAGCGAGCCGCCTCATCTTTGATAAAACCGAATATAAAAACAGCTTCTTCTGCCGGCAGCGAGTTTGAAGAAGCTGTTTTTTATAGCCGACGGGAGTTGAACCCCTGTCGGTTTAGCAGGGCAGATTTCCGCCCATACTTCGTTAAAGCCCTTGGAAATACGTCAAGTATTCCCTGCGGTCCTTGCCTCGTCTGTGCGAAAATCTGCTCCTGCTAAACTGCGAAGCACCTGTCAGCTGGCAATTATCGAGTGATTTTTGTCTTTTGAGGTGCAGATGGGCTGTCGCCCATCAAGACGAAAAGGGCAAAAAGCGCCGATAAGGGACGCTGACAGGCGACAGGTGTTCGACTCCCGTCAGCTATACTCTTTGAGGAGAGATGATATTTCCGCGATTTAGTCGTTGGTCTGTGGTTAACCGGCTGATTTGTACACACATCCGAAAAATGCGCATAGGGCAGAAAGTGGTTGATTTTGTGATATATTTGGCATATTATAATAGCAGGTCGCCGGTTAGCCGGAGGTGTTTAACCGGCAAAAAACACATTTGAAAGACGAGGAGTTCGACATGAAAGACCTCAAGCACTTTATTTATTTTGAACAGCTCCTTCAAGAGGCCAACAACCCACTTGTTCGCCGGGCAAAGGACGAGGGGAAGCTGGCTTTGGGATACAGCTGTTACTTTGTGCCGGAGGTGCTGCTGGATTTGCCGGGTTGTTTTGCCGACAGGCTGAGAGCACCCAACACAGGCAGCATTGATGTGGGCACTTATTATATGTCCAACAAGATTTGCCCTTACACCCGCAGTATTCTTGAACGCGGCATTGAGGGCGGGTATGATTATTTGGATGGACTGTTTTCTTCGGAAACGTGCCAGATGATGCATCGCGGGCATGAACACTTTGAGATACTCGGCCTCGTGAAAAAAGTCAATCCCAAGTTCTTTATGAGCATGATGGATGTGCCATTCAACGATTCAGATGTGGCCATTGAACACTATGAGGAGCAGCTCAAAACCAAAATACTTCAGCCGCTTCATGACAAACTCGGTGTGGACGTATCCGACGAGGCAATACGCACCGCGATAAAAGAGCACAACGAGCTTTGCGCCGTTATACGTGAGCTGGGCAATCTGCGCAAGCTGGATAATCCGCCGATAACGGGATATGAATTTCATGTGATTCAGCTCGTATCGCAGGTATGCCCCAAGTATCTGGTAATCGACAAGCTGCGTGAGACGCTGGAAGAAGTGAAAGCGCGCGAATGCGATGGCGAGAAAAAGTACCGTGCGCGCGTGGTTTTGGCCGGCTCTGAGCTTGACGACCCGGCATACACAAAGCTCCTTGAGGACTGCGGCGCGTTGGTGGTCGCAGACAGATATTGCTTCGGCTCGCTCCCCGGCAGAGAGGATATTGTCGTCGAGCCGGGCGAGACGGCGTTGCGCGCCGTGGCGCGGCACTATCTCAAAACAAGCCAGTGCCCGCGATTTATGAACCGCGAGAAAGCAGATGGACGCAAAGAATACATACGCAAGCTTGTGAAAGAATACAAGGCCGACGGCGTTATAATCAACCAAATGAAATTCTGCGAATTTTGGAGCTATGAACGCGTGCTCGGCGTGCATATTCTCTCTGAGGAGATGGGGATTCCGACAATCGGCATTGAACGGGAATACAATCTCGCCTCCGCAGGCCAGCTGCGCACACGTTTTCAGGCCTTTATAGAAAGCCTTGAGATAAAAAACATTCAGGGAGGTAAGCTGTGATGCGCAAGGAAAAGCAAAATGGGCAGGGCAGCCGTTTTATTCCCGGCACAGGCATTGCCAAGCACCGCGAGTGGCGCGGCGTGGGCGACACGTGGTACGATTACACGCAGTGGATGAAAACCCTCGGCGTTATGGCAAAGTTCATCACCATTTCCCCGATACGTATTGCAAGAAGCCTGTTTGAATACCGCTGGTTCGGCTCATACCTCGCGGCGCTGAACATGGCGGACAAATGCGTGGAAGGTCTGCGCGGGTACGCGCTGAGAGCGGCGCGCGAGCAGATAATGCCCATAATGAAAAACGCAACAACTCAGCTCGGCCAAATGATGAAGGCCGACAGACGCTTCGGCGACAATGCTTTTGCCGACAAGCTGGTAATGCTGGAGCAAACCATGCCGCCGGAGATACTCGCCGGCTTTCCCAACCTCATTCCGATGCCGCTGGAGGTTTATCAGGGGCTTATAGGAAGCTATATGGATCAGCAGCTTTGCCCGCATTATATAGACGCCATGGAGGAGGCCGGGCTTCCGTCCGATTCCTGCCGCCTTTCCAACAACGCCGCCGGTGTTGCCCTGTGCGACGATTTCCCGAAAGTCGGCTCATGCTGCATTGCAAACAATATGCCGTGCGATTCCTCCACCATGAACAGCCAGCTAATTGAGCGCCGCCTCGACATTCCGTGCATTACGGCCGATGTGCCCATGCGCTGGGAAGACAGAAACACGGATAAATACGCTCTTGCACAGGTGAAGAAAAGCATTGCCTTTATCGAGGAGCACACAGGCGAAAAGTTTGACGAAGATGCTTTTTGGCGCGTAATTGAGGCGCACAACAAAGAAGTGAGCAACGAGTATGAGAAGTGGGAGTATATGAAAACGCCCTACTCCCCTATCGGCGCAAGCCTCGGCATGCTTTATCACGCATTTTATTTCACCTTCTCTGGCGGCATGCTGCCCATGATCCGCAAGACAGACAAAAAGCTGCTTGAGCTGTGCGAGAAAGCATACAAGGAAAAGGCAAACTGCTTCCCCAAAGCGCGGCACAGAGCCATCATGTGGGGCGGCCCGGCGTGCTACTGGCTGCAATTTCCAAATTGGCTTTATAACTGTTGGGGCATACTTGTTGTTGCGGGCATGGATAGCTTTTCAGGCAACGTGCTCATTCCCACCGATTCTCTCGATGCGGCGCTGACAGGTGTGGCGCGCAACTACGAAACCGGCGTAATGCGCCGCCATCTCACAGGCGGCTGGGAGCACCTCGTGGAATTTTGGGAAGAGGCCGAGCGCTTCAACTGCGACCTTATTATGCTCAACGATGATATCACCTGCAAAGGCGCGCTGGGCATGACGGGCGTTATACTCGATCAGGCCAAGAGCAAAAAACAGAAGCTCATGATTGTATCAAACGACATGTTTGACCACCGCACCATCACGCGGCAGAATATGCGCGACCAAGTGAACAGTTTTATGTTCACCGTCATGGGCGAGCAGCCGCTGGATGAAACTTTGCTTGTGATGGAAGATAACGAGGGGTGGTAAGAATGAGGAGAATAAAAAGCATGGCATGGTATTGGATAATCGCAACAGTCTTTGCGGCAGTGTGGGCTTTGACAATGCTGATATACTGGTTCAATCTTGACAACAAGCTGATATATTACGTTGTCCGCCCCTTGCTCAACAAGGGATATGACAAGCAGCAGAGAGACAAACGGCTTTGATGGATTTTGAAAAATGGCGGAAAAGGGACGCGGATAACCGCGTCCCTTTTTTGCATCTATACAGTGGTGCGTTATTATATCGTTGTCTTTACAATTCCTCGATGGAGATGACGTTGGGGGTGCTTTGCAGACCCTTCAAAAGCTCGGTGTCGAGGCCGTTGCGGCTGGCCTGAACGGAGACGACGGCGCTGTAGCGCTGTTGGCCGGTTTCCTCGGTGACGCGGCTTATCTCCAGGCCGCTCATCTTGACATGGTGCTCGCGCAGGTTGTGGACGATGATCTCAATGGTGTCGGCCTTATAGTACTCGATGTAAAGATTGGTGTCGGTGAGCTTGCGGGCGAAGCGGTATTCAATCTTGATGAGAACAAGCTCGGCCAAGAGAACCATGAACGTGGCAAAAAGCGCACCCTCGACATAGCCCGCGCCGCACACAAGGCCGATTATGGCGCTTGTCCAAAGACCGGCGGCGGTTGTCAGCCCCTTAACGCGGCGGCGGTTGGTGACGATAATGGTGCCCGCGCCGATGAAGCCGATGCCGGCGACGACCTGCGCGCCGAGGCGCGCCACGTCGGTGTAAAGCCCCAGGACAAGGTAAAGATACTGGCTGGTGAGCGTGGTGACGGCGGCGCCGAGGCAGATAAGAATGTGCGTTCTGAACCCGGCGGGACGGCGCTTGACCTCGCGCTCAATGCCGATGAAGCCGCCGCACACGACCGCCAGCAGCAGCCGCGTCAGCACGGCGATAAAATCCATATCACGGACAAAATCAAAGCATGTCAGCATATTTCCACCTCCTTAAACTTCATCAATGGCAACAACGCCGTCAAGCATGGAAAGCTCGGCCAAGACCTCGGCATGCTCGCGCCGATGTGGGAGCTTCATGGTGCAAAGGACGCTGAACTGCGCCATGTGCTCGCGTTTGTCCTTTTCAATCTCGACGTCAAAGAGCGTGATACCCTCGGCCTTGATGTGGTTGACGATGCTGCCGAGATTTTCAAAGGAATCCATTTCGACGTAAATGGTCATGTTTCTGGACACGGCGAGCATGGCGTCCTCGATGAGGGGCAAGAGCGTCATGGAAAGCAAAATGAGCGCAATGCCGACGATGACGCATTCATAAAACCCCGCGCCCACGGCAAGCCCCATACACGCCGACGCCCAAAGCCCGGCGGCGGTTGTCAGCCCCTTGACCTCTTGGCGGCCGGTGACGATTATCGTGCCCGCGCCGAGAAAGCCCACGCCGTTGATGACCTGCGCGCCGAAGCGCGAAACGTCGGTCTTGATGCCGATTTTGAGCGAGGTTTCAAGCCAGGCGTGGTTGAGCATATAGTCAAGATACTGGCTGAGCATGACGGTCATGGCCGCGCCGAGGGCGACGAGCATATACGTGCGAAAGCCCGCGCCGCGCCCCTTTTTCTCGCGCTCAAAGCCGACTATGCCGCCCATGATCATGGCCAGCACCACGCGCAGCATCATGGAGTAAATATTGAATTCTCTGAGAAATGCCAATACTTCTTTCATGGTTTTATCTTCCGTTCTAATTATTTATCCGAACAAGCGGGAAACGAGTGCGGGTATTTCCGACAGCGCGGAGACGGTGTAATCGGGCAGGATATCCGCGCGGGGCGGCTTGCCCTTGGGGTTGAACCAGCAGGTTTTCAGCCCCATGTTCAGCCCGCCGCGAATGTCGGAGGTGAGGCTGTCGCCGATGACGAGGGTGCGGGCGGGGTCAAAATCGGGAATGCGGGAAATGCACAGGTCAAAATATTCGCGGCTGGGCTTGTCACAGCCCATGTTTTCGGAGATGAAAATATCTTTGAAATACCGCCCGATGCCGGAGCTTTTGAGCCGCGCATCCTGCACGCGCGCATTGCCGTTGGAGATTATGTACAGATCACAGGCTTGGTGAAGATCTTCCAAAAGCTCAATTGCACCGGGGACGAAGTAATGCCCCTCGCAAAGGTGCGCGCCGTAGCTATCCTCGGCGCTTGCGGCGTCATAGTCAAGGCCGAGCTCGGCAAAGAACACGCGGAAACGGCCAACCAGCACCTCCGGGCGGGTGAGCGTTCCGTCTTCGAGCATTTCCCAGTGGCGGGCGTTGATGCGGCGGAAAATCGCAAGGCGCTCATCGCCCAGCGGCTCGCCGCGCTCGGCGAGCATTTTCTCCATCGCGGCGGCCTCCTGCTGGTCAAAGTCGAGGAGGGTGTTGTCAAGATCCATCAGAAGAATCGGCTTTTTCGTTTGCATGGTGCACCTCATTTCATCGCCTTGAGCGCCTCGGCGGCGGGTTCAAGGTGCATGCCGAGGGAGGCCTTGACGAGGACATTGTCCCCGCGGCGGATATACCGCGGCATGGCGGCAATCAGCTCTTCGCGGGTTTCAAAATGATGCGCCCGCGCGCCCATCGCGGCGGTGAGGCAGCGGGACATCGGCCCGTAGGCCGCGACGAAGTCAACGCCCTTTTCAAGCGCGTATTCGCCGAGGGCGCGGTGATGTTCGGGCGAATCCTCGCCCATTTCGCGCATGTCGGAGAGGACGCACACATGCCGCCCCGGCAGCTCGACAAGCGAGTCAATGGCACAGCGCATGGAGTCGGGGTTGGCGTTATAGCAGTCATCAATGAGGGTGATGAAGCCCGTGTCGGTGACGACGCCGCGCCGACCCACGGTGTGATACGCGGCGACGCCGCGAATAATCTCCTCATCCGTCAGCCCCATCACGAATCCGACCGCCGCGCCTTCGAGCGCGGCATATATCATGTGGCGTCCGTAAGCCGGAATGGCGACGGAGATTCGCCGATTTTCAAAGCATATATCACAGTGCGCGCCGCTTTCGCCGTCATAGCGGATGTTCTCGGCGCGGACGTCGCAGTTCTCCCCCATGCCGTAGCTCACCACGCGCTGGGGGCAGGAGACATTACGGAGCTTTTCATCGTCGCCGTTTATAATCACAACGCCGTCGGGCGACATGAAGTCGAGCATTTCGGTTTTGGCCTTGAAAACGCCGTCCAAATCGTGCAAAAATTCAAGATGCGCATGGCCGATAGCGGTGAACACGGCGATATCCGGGCGCGCCATTAAGGCCAGGACGCTCATTTCGCCAAAGCCGGATATGCCCATCTCCACCACGGCGGCGGTGTGCTCCGGCGCGATGCGGGAGAGCGTCATGGGGACACCGATTTGGTTGTTGAGGTTGCCCTCGGTTTTCAGCACGTTCATGCGCTGAGACAAAACCGCCCAAATCATTTCCTTGGCCGTGGTTTTGCCGACAGAGCCGGTGATGCCGACGACGGGGATGCTTATCTTTTCGCGATAAGCGCGCATTATGCTCTCCAGCGCCTTTTGCACGTCATCCACCACGATGACGCCGCGCGTCTCCCCCTCCGGGGCGTATTCGGCGAGGCAGCAGGCCGCGCCCTTATCGAGTGCGGCGTGGATGAACCTGTGCCCGTCGGTATTCTCGCCGCGATAGGCCACGAACATGTCTCCCGGCTTCACGACGCGGCTGTCAATGATGACCTCGCCGAGGGGGGCGGACAGCTCCGCCGAGCCGTGCAGCGCGCCGCCGGAGGCAATTAACGCGTCCTTAACCGTGAAATTCAACATATTTCATACCTCCGAGGCGATTAATAATGTAATATGTGTATCATACCACATATTTTTCTTTGTTCAAGTGTTATTTT
>CAZUSM010000002.1:0-47700 GCA_964623675.1 uncultured Oscillospiraceae bacterium | reverse complement strand
TCATCTCGCAAAACATGCTCCGCCGTCAGGAAATGGACTTTTTGGACGATGTCACGCTCGAACAGGCCGTCAACGCCCTCGGCGTCCCCATCTATCCCATCGAGTCCGACGGCTTCGCCCTCTGGGACGCGATGAGCGGCATTCTCCCCGAAGTCAAGCTCCCCGAACGCGGCGAAGACACAGAATATTATAAGTACAATCAAAACTGATAACAACTAAGGAGGGAATACTCTTGGCAAAACCTCTTGTAGCCATAGTCGGACGCCCCAATGTGGGCAAGTCCATGCTCTTCAACAAGCTCGTCGGCAAGCGCCTGAGCATCGTTGAAGACACCCCCGGCGTCACGCGTGACCGGCTTTACGCCGAGTGCGAGTGGTGCGGGCGCAAGTTCAACGTTGTCGACACCGGCGGCATCGAGCCCACCACCGACAGCGAAATCCTGCTTTTCATGCGCGAACAGGCGCAAATCGCCATCAACGCGGCCAATGTCATCATCCTCGTCACGGATATCCGCACCGGCGTCACCGCGGCGGACAAGGACGTGGCCAACATGCTGCTCCGCTCGAAAAAGCCCGTGGTGCTCGCCGTCAACAAGGCCGACTCCACCGGCGCGACCGACCCCGCGATATATGAGTTTTACGCCCTCGGCCTCGGCGACCCCATCGCCGTCTCCGCCGTGCACGGCCACGGCAGCGGCGACCTTTTGGACGAGTGCCTCAAGCACTTCCCCGAACCCGACGGCAGCGACGAAGAGGATGACAGCATCAAAGTCGCCGTCATCGGCAAGCCGAATGTCGGCAAATCCTCGCTCGTCAACCGCGTCTTGGGCGAAAAGCGCGTCATCGTCTCCGACGTCGCGGGCACGACGCGCGACGCCGTTGACACCGCGTTTGAAAACAAGTTCGGCAAATATGTCTTCATCGACACCGCCGGCATCCGCCGCAAATCCAAGGTGGACGAGCGCGTGGAGAAGTTCTCCGTCATGCGCGCGCAGCTCGCCATCGAGCGGGCGGACGTGTGCCTCATCATGATTGACGCGCGCGACGGCGTCACCGAGCAAGACACCAAAATCGCCGGCCTCGCCCACGAGGCGGGCAAGGCCAGCATCATCGTCGTCAACAAGTGGGATCTCGTCGACAAAGAAACCGGCACCATGGAGAAAATGCGCAAGGACATCATGCGCGACCTCAGCTTCATGAGCTATGCCCCCGTCATTTTCATCTCCGCCATGACCGGCCAGCGCACCGAGCGCATTTTCGAGCTCATCAACTTCGTCAACGACCAAACCAACATGCGCATCACCACCGGCATGCTCAACAACGTCCTTGCCGACGCTCAGGCGCGCGTCCAGCCGCCCACGGACAAGGGGCGCAGACTCAAGATTTATTACATGACCCAAACCGGCATAAAGCCCCCCTGCTTTGTGATATTCTGCAATTCCAAGGAGCTGTTCCACTTTTCCTATCAGCGCTACCTTGAAAATCAGATTCGCGCCGTGTTCGGGCTGGAGGGCACGCCCGTGCGCATCGTCATCCGGCAGAAAGGCGACAAAGAATGATCCTCTACTGGTTTTTGCTTTTGCTCACCGCCATCGTGGCCTACGGCCTCGGCAGTATGAGCACCATGGTCATCGCGTCCAATTACGTTTTCCGCGCAAGTCTCCGCCGCCTCGGCACGGGGAATCTCTGGGTCTCGAACTTCCGCCGGATTTACGGCGTTTGGGGCTGGGTTCGCCTGCTGCTCGTCGAGTTTGTCAAGGACACTCTCCCCATCCTGTTCGGCTCGCTCCTGCTCGGCTTCAAAGGCCACGCGGACGTGGGGCGCGCCTTTGCGGGGCTGTGCGTCGTCCTCGGCCGGCTCTACCCGCTGTTTTATGACTTCAAGGGCAGCCACGCCACCCTCGCTCTCGTGTTCATGGGTCTGTGGATTCAGCCGTCCGTCGGCATCGCCACGGCGGTCGTGGCCGCGCTCGCGCTCGTTTTCACGCGGTATATCACGCTTGCCACGCTCGCCTCGGCGCTTGTGTGCGTCGCGGTGACCGCCCTCATGGTCGAGGGTGACCTCGTCAGCAAGCTGCTTTTCATCGCGGTGGGGCTTGTCTTTTTCAAGCATATCCCGGCCATCTCCCGCCTCGTCGGCGGCCGCGAAGAGCGCCTGAGCTTTGAAGAGGACATCACCTATAAGCTCGACGAAAAGTTTTGACCCCATAATCTATAATAAAGAAAGAAGAATGCGAATATGAGCTTTGTTGAGCTGTTTTTGATTGCCGTCGGGCTCAGCATGGACGCGTTTGCCGTGTCCGTCTGCAAGGGCTTGAGCGTCAAAAAAGTGGAAAAAAAGCACGCCGCCCTCGCCGGGCTTTACTTCGGCGGCTTCCAATGCCTCATGCCCATCATCGGCTATCTCCTCGGCGCGCGCTTTGAAAGCCTCATCACCAGCATTGACCATTGGATCGCCTTCGGCCTGCTGCTTATCATCGGCGGCAACATGATCAAGGAATCCTTCGGCGAGGCCGAAAAGCTCAATGACGACTTCGGCGTCAAGACCATGCTTCTCCTCGCCGTCGCCACCAGCATTGACGCCCTCGCCGTCGGCATCACGTTTGCCTTCCTGCAAGTGCACATCGTCCCCGCCGCCGCCATGATCGGCGTCATCACCTTTGCCCTCTCCGCCGTCGGCATTTATGTCGGCAACCGCTTCGGCGCGCGCTACAAGGCCAAGGCCGAGCTCGCCGGGGGCATCATCCTCATCCTCATCGGCACCAAGATTCTCTTGGAGCACCTGGGCATCATCAATTTCTGACCCGTCCCCAACCTCATTTTGACCCTACATAGGTGAAGCGAGTGAAAAATCCCGTCGCCAAAAGAATACTCATCCTCGCCCTGTCGGTGCTTGCCGCCGTGTTTGCGTTTTCGGCGTCGTTTGCCGTGTGGCGCGCGGTCAGCTTTCAGCGCGCCCTGCGCGCCGAGGCCGAGTCCGTCTCCCTCACGGCGCAGCTTGCCGCCGCGCACGAGCGGGTTGAGCTTTTGCGCCTCCGCCGCGAGCTTGAGCGCGAGGACGCCGCGCGCGAGCGCCTTTCCGCCGCGCTCACGGCTCGTGTTGATGAGTTCACGCAGTCGCTCTTGGTGCTCGTCAACCCGTGGAACGAAGTCCCGCAGGGGTATTCCGTCGAGCTTGACACGGTCGAGGGCTATCTCGTCGACCGCCGCGCCGCCCCGGCGCTTGCCCAAATGCTGTCCGACTGCCGCGCCGCCGGGTTTGAGCCGATAATCTGCTCTGCCTATCGCACTCAGGATTATCAGGAAATGCTTTATCGCAACAAGATTATGCGCCTCTTGGCCGAGGGTGTGCCCAATAAGGACGCCCCCACCATCGCCGCGCGCTCCGTCGCCCTCCCCGGCACGAGCGAGCACCAGCTCGGCCTCGCCGTCGACCTCATCAGCGAGACGTATACGAATCTCGACCAGTGGCAAGAGCGCACAGCGGTTCAGCAGTGGCTCATGGCCAATTGCTATGATTACGGCTTCATCCTCCGCTATCCCAACGGCACCAGCGACACCACCGGCATCATCTACGAGCCCTGGCACTATCGCTACGTCGGCGCAACCACCGCCGCCGCCGTCAAATCCTCCGGCCTCGTCTTTGAGGATTACCTCAAAACGCTGGAAAGTGATAAACCCGAATAATCCAACGCCGCCCCAAAGGCGGCGTTTTTTGTATATAGAATTAGTATATAAAAGAAATACCGCCCCATGCCCTCTCAGTCAGCTTCGCTGACAGCTCTCCCAGAGGGAGAGCCAAGGGGGCGAGGCTTTGGCCGGGCGTTCTAATGGGGATTGGAGCGATACAAAGTGCGGCGTTAAACCTCGACCGCGCCTCGCGGCGCGGCAATCCCCTCAGTCAGCGGCTGCGCCGCTGACAGCTACCCTTGACACTCAAGGGTAGCCTTTGGGGCGCGTCCGACCATTGGCGTTCTGTTTGAAAATGGCGTTTTTTGAGTGCGTACAAATATTCCTCCCGCTTTTGCGCACCTGCAATTACACCCGATTTCCATTAGAACACCAATGTGAAAACCCCCACCAAAGGCTTCCCCTCTGGGGAAGCTGTCAGCGGCAAGCCGCTGACTGATGAGGCCGCGCCGCACGGCGCGGTAGAGCTTTATCACTGCATTCCGTTCAGCAGTATTTTAATTAGAATACCAAGCAAAAAACCGCGCGAAAAGGCTCCCCTTGGGCATCAAGGGGAGCTGTCGCCGCTTTGCGGCGACTGAAGGGATCGCCCGCGCCGCAAGGCGCGGTCTGCCTTTACGCCATTCTGCGTTAACTGCCATTCTTCAAACAGAACACCCTCCGCCCCGGCGTCCCGCCGTGCCACCTCCCTCTGCACGAGGGAGGCAAGAGGCGGGCGCTTCGGCTTTTTCACCAACCGATTTCACACTTGCACCCGATTTTTCACGACACTTGCCCCTATATGTCAAAATGCACAAAACCAAAAATCGCACAATTTTCATCACCTTGCGCAAAATTTTTTCCCGCGGACTCCGGGTGGGGTTCGCGGTTTTTTGCCCTCAAAAAATTTCACCATTTTCGCAAAAATCCCAGATGGCCGCCTTGTTTTTCCACAGATGTTCAAAACTCCGCATTTTTCTCCGCACCCCGCCCCGCGCAATTGGAAATCCAAGTTTACATAAGCAGAATAACATAATCCACAAAAAGTGCACCAAAATCAACAATTGTGCGATTTTCTCGGGGAAATCGCACAAAATTGTTGATAAGCGCTTGAAAAAAAAAAAAAAACAGAGTAATATAATGTAAAGCTGGATGACTGTTTTCATTGATTTTTCAGCGCAGTTATCAACAAATTCGCCCCGCGTTGTTGACGTGTGGAAAACTTTCGCGTCGGCAAGCGGCGGGGTGCTTTCGTGATGAAGTTTTCATTGCGTCGCCTTGTCGTGCGCAATGTCGGATTGGAGGAGCGATAAATGAAAGAATCTGTTTCGTCGCGGCGTGGGCGGCTTATGCGCGCGGTGTGCGCGCTGCTGGCACTCGTGGTGCTGGTGGGCGTGTTGCCCGTGGGCATGGGGTATGCCTATGCCGACGATGTGGCCGACGCCGCCGACGCGCCCGCTTATGCCGACGGCGCGCTTGACCCTGCCGACGGCGCGCAAACTCCCGCGCCGACTGCCCCCGCCCCGGCGGAGAAGCTGATGCGCAAGGTCGAGGCCACCGACACGACAAACGGCGTCTATGTCGGCGTGGAGGGCGTCATGCCCGCCGACGCCAAGCTCGTCCTCAAAACGCTCAGCGATGAAGCGCTTTCTTGGCTTCGCGCGGGGCGCACTCTCGCCGAGGATGAATTCTTCCTCGTTTATTCGCTCTGCCTCGTCACTCCCGACGGCGCGGAGCTTGAAGTCGTCCCCGGAGAGGGCGAGTATAAAATAACGGTTTATTTCACGGCGAAGGACAAGTGCTTCGCGCCCGACCTTGCCGTGGCCGCACTCGGCGGCACACTCGGCGCGCTGGAAACCGACGCGGCCAATGACGCCGCAGAGGCCGCCGAGGCCGCCGCCCCCGAACCCACTCCCGCCCTGACCGCCGCCCCGGAGAGCGAAACCCCTGCCGAGCCGACGGAGACCGAGCCGACGGAGACCGACCCCGCGCCGGTTGACCCCACGCCCGCGCCCGAACCGACCGCCGCGCCGGAGAATGAGGCGACCCCGGCAGACCCCACCCCCACGGCTGAACCCACCCCCGCGCCGGAATCCACCGACACCCCGGCGGACGCCACCCCCACCGACCCCGAACCGACTGAACCCGCCGAGCCCACCGACCCGGCGGAGACCGACCCTGCCCCGGCAGAGCCGACCCCGACGACAGACCCCGCCCCCGCCGCGCCGGAGAAGTCCACCGACGTCGCCGTCAGCCCGGTTTTCAACGGCGCGAGCTACGCCGTGTTCACCGCCAACGGCCTCGGCATATTCAAATTCACCGGCACGAGCTATTTCGCCAATGACCCCGCCGAACCCACCGCGACAGCCGACCCCGAACCCACGCCCGACCCGACCGCCGCGCCGGAAGCCCTCGCCGCCTCGGCGGGTGACTTCGCCTTTGCCGCGCAGGGCGCACTGCCCGCGGGCGCGGCCGAGCTGTCCGTCAGCCCCATCGAGGCCGAGCAGGACGAGCTGGCCGAGGCGTTGAGCGACTTCGGCATTGAGCTTGACGGCGAGGGGACGATTTTCGCCTTTGACATCAAGCTGCTTGACGCCCTCGGCGCTGAGCTTCAGCCCGTCGACGGCGCGGTTGAAATCAGCGTTTCCGGCCTGCCGACGGACGCGCCCATTCGCGTCATCCACCAGCATGACGACGCCCCCGTCCTCATGAGCGCCGACGCCGTCGCCGCCCGCTCCATGCCCGCCGCCCCCGTCGAGGAGCTGCCCTGCGCCCTCACCGGCGACACCCTCACCTTCTCCACCACCGGCTTTTCTACGTATTATATCGTCAGCGGCTATGCGGCCTACAAGGGCGATGATAAAACAGACAGGTTTATAGCAGCCGATGAAATAATCCTGATGTCGGATGTAAATGGAGGTGTCATCTATGTTGCTCCAGGAACGACGCTCAAGTTTACAGTGCAAGATTGGAGTGACGCTAAGGAAACATACTCGTGGTGGAAATATGATGACAATTCCGATGGACATATTACCGCAGTGAGACCCTATTGGGATGGGAGATTCGGTGAAACTACTCCCGAACACAAATATGGCTCTTCATGGAGCGGGAATACGATCCTTAATACGGGGGACTATGTCGCGGAAGTGAGAGTCAGCCGTGACGCAGAACCGGGCGATAAAATAAAACTATACAATTCTCATGGCTTTTTTAGCTGGGATGATGGGAGTGACCAAACCTCTGTCACCATTGAAGTCATGGACGAAATGAAAGTGGTTGAGAACACATTCAATAACTCTACATATCCTGTTTTCCTGACGGTTTTGGCAGACGCGTCGGGCGGAACGCCGAGCGAGCCGACCACCACAACGAAAACGTACTACTATGCAAATTCCAATTATTTCGTTGCAAGCAATTCCTCGCACTTTGCCGAAACTTCAAACGGAATAATAGATAAAGACAAAATCCTGAATAATCCCAACTTGGTCAACAGCGCCGACGGCACGACGACGATGGGCATAGTCCGCCAAAACGGCGTTGAGCCGAAAGATTATGTGTCAAATGTTAATTGGGACTTGTTTTTGCGGAATATCGCAAGTACCAACAGCGTTAAAGCCACTAACGGGACAGTTGTCACCACCTCAAACGTAAACTATTATGAGATTATCCCCTATGTTGTCAAGCTGCACACGGCCAATTCCCTCGGTTGGCACATTGACTGTTACATTGTGCCGAAGACGGCTGTATCATTGGAGTATAACGCCAATCTTGCGGCGGGCTATGAGCTGGAAGGGCTGAATCTGCCTAATGCACAGCATGGGGTCAGCCCGCTCACGAAGCAAGTCGAAACAGCCTCTTACGTTTCGGGCAATATCAACATGAACACGCAGTATACCTGCATGGACACCAGCAAAAAAGTCACCTTCACCGGCTGGAACACCGCGCCCGACGGCACGGGGACATCGTATGCCCCCGGCGCAAGCATCACCGTCACGCAGGACACCACGCTTTACGCCCAGTGGAAGTATTCCCCCGGACTCACCTCCGGCACGCTGAAAGTGCAAAAGAAAGTGGTTGACCCGGACAACAAGCTGGAAGACGACCAAACGTTCACCATGAAGCTCACAGGCGTGGAAAAAACGCCCGGCACGCTCCACGATTCCACCGGCAAACTCATCGACAATAGCATATATAGTGACAGCTTCACTCTCCAAGACGGTCAGTACGCCCTGTTCACCCTCCCCAAAGAAAAAACCGTCACCGTCACGGAGACCTCCACAGGCGATTATGAGGCGACTTATGATAAGTCAAGCGTCACCATCAAAGAGGGCGCAACCAGCA
This sequence comes from uncultured Oscillospiraceae bacterium, assembly GCA_964623675.1. GTDB lineage: Bacteria > Bacillota > Clostridia > Oscillospirales > Oscillospiraceae > Limivicinus. Next base: position 39,691 of record CAZUSM010000002.1, on the reverse strand, counting down.
CCGTCACCGTCACCAACACCTATAAAGCCCCGACGCCGGACGACATCACCGTCACCGTCACCAAAACCGTCTCCGGCACGGCGGGCGATATTTACAAGTCCTTCACCCTCAAGGTCGGCTATAAGACCACGAAAGACGGCGCGGTTACACTGCTCAACGGAAACGGCGAAGCGTTTACGAATAACACTTCAAAAACCTACACCGTGCCGAGCGGCGCATACCTCGTCATTGAGGAAACCAACGCCACGGGCTACACCATGACGGCCAAATTCGGCGAGAATGCGCCCGCCACACCGGCAAGCGGATATACCGTCACCTCGCCGACCGCGTTGACCGCGGACACCGCCGTCACCGTGAACAACAGCCGGGACGCCGCCCCCGACACGGGCGTCGCGCTTGACGCGCTGCCTTATGCCCTTGCCCTCGCCGTGGCGGCGGTGGGCGCGGTGCTGCTGCTTGCGCGCCCGCGCCGCCGCAGAGAGTGAGCGCGCCCATGGCACAGCATTATAAGCAGCCCGCCCCGCGCCACTCCGCCGCCGAACCGCGTGCGCCGTCCGCCCCCGCCTCGGCGGGCGCGGCGGGGCAGGGGAGCGTGGCGAGGGAATACATCGCGCTGTTGGGGCGCGTGGTGTTCATCGCGCTGGTGACCTGGCTGCTGTTTTCTCAGGTGTTTTTGCTCATGCGCAATTCCGGCGCGGACATGTTCCCCGCCGTGAAGGACGGCGACGTCGTCCTCGGCTTCCGCCTGCAAAAATCCTTTGCCCAAAACGACGCCGTTGTTTATCTCGCCGGCGGCGAGCGGCGCATCGGCCGCGTCATCGCCTGCGAGGGCGACGTCGTCAACATCACCGCCGAGGGCGTCCTCACCGTCAACGGCACAGTCCAGTCCGGCGAGATCCTTTACCCCACCTACCCCCGCGACACCGTCAGCTATCCTTACACCGTGCCCGACGGGGCGGTGTTCGTCCTCGCGGATTACCGCACCCGCGCCCAAGACAGCCGCGATTTCGGCGCCGTCACCCTTGACGACACCGAGGCCAAGGTCATCGCGCTCATGCGCCGCCGCGGCCTGTGAAGCGGATTATCAAAATGCTTATCCCCGGCATGCGCCGGTTAAATAGTCCCTTATTTATCCCGATTTATAACGATATGGAGGAAAAGCAATGAAAAAAATATTGTCCCTTGTCCTCGCGCTCGTCCTGCTGCTGAGCGTCTCCGCCACAGCCTTTGCGGACACTCCCACAACCCTGACCGACACCTCGACGGTTAAGGTTTGGAAACAGTACAAAGTCACAGCCCCCGCACCCGATGAGACCTTCGATTTCACCGTGACCAAAGACACGACGAAGACCGCCACCGAAATCCAAGGCAATATGCCGACTATTGAAGCCAATGGTTTTTCCATCGCGTTTACAAATGTCTCGGCCACGGCAGATAATTCCTACACCATCAATCTCCCCGCTTTCACCAGAGTCGGCGAGTATTACTACACGATAAGCGAAACTGCCGGAACGACTGCCGGTGTTGAATATGATTCCACTTCCGTTCGACTGAAAGTCACTGTTCTTACCCAAAACGGCCAATTCTATCGCTATGTTGAGCTTTTCAGAATCGGCGAGGGGGCAAACGGCTCTGACGTCAAAGTCGGCGGCGATCCCACCAGCACCACCGGTGGCACGTACACCCCCGCATTCACCAACACCTTCACCGCCACCACGCCCACTCCTCCCTCCGGCGGTGAACCCGGCGGCGAACAGCCCGGCGGCGACGTCACTGCGCTCAGCCTGCAAAAGAAAGTCACCGGCAACTACGGCGACACCGACCAGTATTTTGACTTCAAAGTTGTGTTCACTGTCCCCAACGGCAAAAACTATGACAACGGCACTATAACAGTCAGCGAAACCAGCTATGCGGTCAATGGCGAAAAGCAGAATCCCACCAGCATAACCAAGGGCACGGACGGCACATTCACCGCCACGTTCAAGCTCAAAGCGGATGAGACTCTCCAGTTCGGCTCTGTCCCCGTCGGCATGACTTATGCTTTCACCGAAGAAAACCAACCCACGGATTACACCGTGACGTCTGCTAACTGCTCCGGCACGGTCACGGAAAACCAAAACATTAAGGCCACCATCACCAACAATCGCGATAAAGAGATTCCCACCGGCATTTCTCTTGACTCCCTGCCCTACGTCATCATTCTCGCCACGGTTGCGGCCGCCGCGCTGCTCATCGTGCTGAAAAAGAAAGCAAAGCGCGCATAAACCTCTGAAATAATCCGGCTCGGCGGCGGCGGGTGCACCCCGCCCGCCGCCGGGCACGGACGGTGCACAATCATGACCTTTTCCCGCGTGTTTTTGAAAATTGCAAATTTTGTCGTCAGCCTTGTCGTTTTCCTCGCGCTGTTTGCGTTCGGCGCGTTCGCGGTTTACGCCCTGTGGGACAACGAGCAGGTTTATTCCGCCGTGGCCGACGCCAAGGCGGACATGCTCCGCCTCAAGCCCACCGCTGAGGATGCCGACGCCACGCCGAGCTTTGACCAGCTTTTGAAAATCAACCCCGACGTGTGCGCCTGGCTCACGCTCGACAACACCGAGATTGACTATCCCGTCGTCCGCGGCACGGACAATCTCCACTATGTCAACACCGATGTTTTCGGCGATTACGCCCTCTCCGGCTCAATTTTCCTCGACTGCCGCAACTCCCGCGACTTTTCCGACCCCTATTCCGTTCTCTACGGCCACCACATGGCCAACCACCTCATGTTCGGCGACCTGGATTTGTACAAAGACCCGTCCTTCTTCGCCGAAAACCCGTCGGGTCGTCTCTTGCTGCCCGATGGGGAATATGACCTCGACATTTTTGCCTGCCTGCTCGTCAACGCCGGGGACAATGTCATTTTCAACCCCACCCGCCGGCAGACCGGAAATACAAACCAATTGCTCCAATATGTGCGCGACAACGCCCTCAATCTCCGTTCGGAAACGCTCGACGCGCTTGCCGTGGCCGAATCGCCCCGCGTTCTCGCGCTCACCACCTGCGCCTCGGAGTTTACCGACGCGCGCACCATCGTGCTTGCGGCTGTGAAGGCCGCATCTTAGGAGGATGAACCCCATGACAAACAACACAAAACGCCTCTTCGCGCTCGCGCTTTCGCTCGTGCTGCTGTGCGCGCTCGCGCCCTCGGCCTTTGCCGCGCCGGGCGCGGACAGCGCCGCCGACGGCGGATTCAGCATCCCCGTGCACGTCACGGCGGCGAACGTCGCCCTTGACCCTCTCTCACGTGCGCCGGGGCTTGAATATGCCGTTGAGCTTGTCGACGAGGGCGGCGTGGTGCTGCAAACCCTCGTGCTTGGCAGCGCCGACGGCGTCATGGACGCGGAAAACGCCTCCTGCGTTTATTCCGGCCGGTTCGCCCTCAGCTTTGACCGCGTCGGCACTCATGCCTACACCATCCGCCAGCGCGTCGCCGCCCCCGGCAAAGACGATTTCTGCCGCGCCTATGACGCCGCGCAGTACACGCTCACGGTCGTCGTCATCAACGGCGAGGGCGGTCTCCAGCCCGTCATGGAGATGTACCGCCTCCCCGACGCGCAAGCCGGCGCGCCCTCTCCCGCCGAAAAGCAGACAACCGCCGCCTTTGTCAATGAATACGGCACCGACGTCACCCTCGTGAAAAAGTGGCGCGGCATGCCCTCCGGCATTCCCAACGTCACGCTCACCCTCTCCCGCGAGGGCTACCCCGACACGGATTATTCCCTCACGCGCGACAACCTCGTCGACGCCAAGGCCGTCGAAAGCGTTTGGCAGCGCACCCTCACCCTCCCGTATGATTGCCGCTTCGCCGCCGAGCCTGCCCTCGGCTTCACCGTCAGCGAGAAAATCGTCCCCTCCGGCTATGCCGCGCGCGTTGAGCCCGGCGTGGTCAGCGACAGCGGCCTGGACGTTTCCCTCGCCGTCGCCAATTGCTATGTCCTCATTCAAACCGGCCAGCTCAATTGGCCGATTCCGGTGCTGGCCGGTGTGGGCGCGCTGCTTGTTGCGGTGGGCGTCGTCCTCTGCCGCCGGAGAGATGAGCATGCGTAAGCGCGCCGGAGTTGCGCTTGTGGCGCTCGGCGCGCTGTGCCTCGCCGCCGCCCTCGCGCTTTTCATCTCAAACTTTGCCGACAGCCGCCGCGCCGGGGACGAGGCGCAGCAGCGCGCCCTCGCGCTGGATGCGTACATCAACCGCACCCCAGACCCCGATAAGCTCACCGCCCTCGCCCCCGCAGACGCCACGCAGGACGAGGAAAGCGTCGTCTATCTCGACGGCTATGATTATATCGGCGTGCTTGAAATCCCCGCGCTGGATTTGACGCTGCCTGTCATGTCCACTTGGGATTATGAAAGACTCCGTCTCTCGCCCTGCCGCCAGTTCGGCTCGGTCGACGGCGGCAACCTCGTCATCGCCGCCCATAATTATGACAGCCACTTTGGCCGCCTCGGCTCGCTCATCGCCGGTGACGCCGTGTATTTCACCGACACCGACGGCGTCCGTCACGGCTACGCCGTTGACCACAGTGACGTCCTCCAGCCCACCGACGTCGACCGCGTGGCAAACAGCGGCTTCCCCCTCACGCTGTATACCTGCACCAAGGGCGGCGCCGCCCGCGTCACGGTGTTCTGCGTCGACGCCGAAAGCGCCGAAAGCGCCGAACCCACCGAATAACGAACAACCCGACGATAGCCTATATAATGAATCCACCTCACGCGAGGTGGATTTTTATTATATAGGAGGCAAACCCATGAAAAAAAGCACAGTCTACGGCTATGTCCGCGTGTCCACCAAGGATCAAAACGAGGCGCGCCAAGTCGCCGCCATGCGCAAATACGGCGTCAAGGCGGCCAACATCGTCGTGGAAAAGGAATCCGGCAAGGATTTCAACCGCCCGAAGTACCGCAAGCTCGTCCACAACCTGAAAGAGGGGGACACCCTCGTCGTCAAAAGCATCGACCGCCTCGGCCGAAACTATGAGGACATCATTCAGCAGTGGCGGCTCATCACCAAGGAGAAAAACGCCGACATCGTCGTGCTCGACATGCCCCTCTTGGACACGCGCCAGGGCAAGGACCTCACCGGCACGTTGATTGCGGACATCGTGCTCCAGCTTTTGTCTTATGTTGCGCAGACCGAGCGCGATTTCATCCGCCAGCGTCAGGCCGAGGGCATCGCCGTGGCCAAGGCCAACGGCATCCACTTCGGCGCGCGCGGCATGGAAAAGCCCGCCGACTTTGAGCGCTGTTATCGCGAGCATATTGCGGGGCGTCTCTCCGCCCGCGCCGCCGCGCATGAGCTGAACATATCCCACCCCACCTTCCTCCGCTGGGTTCACGCGGCCAAGCGCACAGCCGAGGCGGAGCAATAAGCGAACATAGAAAACACCGTCGGCGGACAGTCCGCCGACGGTGTACTATAGTTTTATTTATTCCCCAAACACCCACAGGTGGGTCACGCCGAAGGCCTCTCGAATGAAGAAGTTGAGCGCCAGCAGGGGATTGCCCGGCGCGGCGGCGTAGCCTGCGGCGTCCACGCTGAGGCGCGCGGCCATCGCCTTTGCGCGGTAAAGGTGATATGAGCTTGAAAGAATGGTGACGTTGCCGTCCGGCTCGTCGCCGCGCTCGCGGATGAGGTCGAAGGAGAATTCGAGGTTTTCCATGGTGGAGGTGGCCTTGTCCTCGCATATTATGCGCGCCGGGTCAATGCCGACTTCAATCAGCCATGAGCGCATGCACTCGGCCTCGGTCACGTCCTCGCCCTCGCCCTGTCCGCCCGTGACTATCGCCACGGCGTTGGGGTTGAGCGTGAGAATGTCCAGCGCCCCGGCGAGGCGGTAATAAAGCGAGGGGGAGGGGCGCGTGCCCTTCACCTGCGCGCCCAGCACGATGACATACTGCTTTTCGTGCGCGTCGCTGCTTGTGCGCGAGGCGGAGAGAATCAGCACCTCCAGCACGCTGAAATATATCAGCCCCACGGCGATCAGCGCCGCCGCCGCGCGCCACAGCGACGCCGGCAAAACCCTGTGCAGCACTATCACCACCGCCACAAACACCAGCGTGTGCGCGATGTAAGAATAACCGTGCATGGCGAAGCGGAAGAACGCCGCCGCGGCCAGCAGCACCGCCAACACCGCCGCAAGCGGCGTGATGTGAGTCAGTTTGTTCATGAATTCAATTCCTCCCATTTTTCATAGAGGAGCAAAAGCTCGTCGTCCAGCGCGGTTTTCTCTCCGTCAAGCTCCATCAGCTTTTGATAGTCCGTCGCGTTTTCCTCCGCGAGCTTGTCAAGCTCCGCCAAGCGCGCTTCCAGCTTGGCGATCTCGCGCTCAAGCTTGGCGCTGGCGCGCTCGCGGTTGGGGGATGCGGCGGTTTTCGCGCTCTCCTTTTTGACGGCGGTTTTCTTGGAATTGTTCCGCGCATTTTGCTCAAAAACCGCCTGACGCTCGCGCCATTGGCAATATTCGCTGTAAGTTCCGCGGAAATCGGTGATTTTCCCGTCGGCGAGCGCCCACACGCGCGTGGCGAATTTTTCGATGAAATATCTGTCGTGCGACACGAACAGCAGCGTCTGCTCATAGTCGCTCAGTGCGTCCTCCATCCACTCGCGGCTTGCGATGTCGAGGTGGTTTGTCGGCTCGTCGAGAATGAGAAAGTTTATGTCCCCGCCCATCAGCATGCACAGGCGCAGTCGGCTTTTCTCGCCCCCGGACAGCGTGCCCACCGGGGTGAACACGCTCTCCCCGCGAAAGCCGAACGCGGCGAGGCGGTCGCGCGCCTCCTGCGGCTGACAGCGGCAGTCGTAGAGCATCGTGTCGAGCGCGCTACGCTCGTTGTTTGAAAAGGCCACCATCTGCGGCAGGTACGCCGCGCGCACGGCAGGGCCGAGCGCGAGATAGCCGCTGTCGGGCTTTTCCTCGCCCATGATGAGCTTGACGAGCGTGGATTTGCCCGTGCCGTTGTCGCCGATGAGCGCCACGCGCTCCCCGCCCTCGATGAGCAAATCGAGCTTGTCGAAAAGCGTCCTCTCGCCGAAGCCCTTGCTGACGTTTTCCGCCGCCAAAACCTCGTCGCCGTTGAATTCCCGCTCCTTGAAGCGCACGTTCAGCTTGCGCTGCTCGGTGGGCTTTTCGCTGTGAGACAGCTTTTCAATCCGCTTTTCCATGGAAAACGCGCGCTTGTGCAGCTTGTCCATGCCCATGAACGCCCACAGGTGCATCTGCTCCGCCGCGCGGGTGAGCTGTTCGATTTTGGCCTGATCCTTTTCGTATTTTTTCAGCTTTTCGTCAAAGCGCCGCTGTCTCTCGGTCACGTAAAAGCTGTAATTGCCGGAATAAAGCTCGGCCTTGCCCTCGTTTATCTCGATGCAGCGCTCCACCACCTTGTCGAGAAACCACCTGTCGTGGCTTATCACCAGCACCGTGCCCTTGAAGTGCAGCAGATAGTCCTCCAGCCACTCGGTCGCGTGCAGGTCGAGGTGGTTTGTCGGCTCGTCGAGCAGGAGAATGTCGGTGTTTTCGAGAATGAGCCGCGCGAGGTTGACGCGCGTTTTCTCCCCGCCGGAGAGTGATGAAAAAAGCTGCTCGCGCATGGCGCGGGGAATGTCCAGCCCGTTTGCCACGCGGTTGCGGTCAAGCTCGGTGTCGTATCCGCCGAGGCGGCGGAAGTCCTCGCTCAGCCGGTCGTATTCGTTCAAAAGGGCGGGGGAGCTGTCGTGCTCCATCGCGGCGGTTATCTCGTCGATGCGGCGGGAAATGGCGTCGATGTGCCTGTGCGCGTCGCGCAGCACGTCCTCCACCGTCCACTCCTCCGGGTAAACCGGGATTTGCGAAATCAGCCCCAGCCGCTTTCCGGGCGCAATCATGATCTCGCCCTCGTCGCAGTCTATCTCGCCCACGAGTATGCGGAAAAGCGTGGTCTTGCCGCAGCCGTTGTGGCCGAGTATGCCCACGCGCTCGCCCGTGTTGACGGAAAAGCTCAGCCCGTCGAGCACGTTGCTGCCGATTTCAAATGACTTCACCAGCGAGCTGACCGATACGTCTATCATTTTAAGGAATCACTCCTTGCCGTTCAAAAAATCCATGTAATCCTGCAAAAACTTGTTCGTCACGCTGCCCGCCGTGGTCAGGCCGCCGCCCCCGCGCTCTATCATCGTCACAAAGGCGTAAGGGTGCTCCTCGTCGTCGAGAAACCCGACGAACCACGCGTTTGACGTGCCGTCGCCTATCTCGGCCGTGCCGGTCTTTGCGCATATTTTAAGGCCGGGGAAGCTGTGCTCGGCGTCATACGCCGTCTCGGCGGTGTAGCTCATGAGCCCCTTTAAGTATTCCGCCGTGCCCGCGTCCATGAAGCGCTCATAAATGGGCGCTTGGCCGTCGTTTATCAGCCTCGGCTCTGCGAGTATGCCGCCGTTTGCCACGGCGCACACAAAGCGCAGCATCGAGTATGGGCACACAAGGTCGGTTGACTGCCCGATGCCCGACCAGCCCGTCTCCGGGTCGCCGACAAACTCGGTGGGGTAGTTCCCTGCGGCGGTTTTGATGCCGTCAAGGCTCTGCCTGTCCAAAAGGCCGTACATGCGCGCGTATTCCGCCATCGTGCCCTGCCCCACGCGCACGGCAAGCTGGGCGAACGTGCAGTTGCAGGAGTTGGCCAGCGCCTGTTCAAAGGTCTGCTCGCCGTGCGCCACCTTGCAGGTTATCGGCACTCCGGCAATCTCCACCTTGCCCTCGCAGAGAAAGCTCTCCCCCTTGAGGGTGGGAATGCTTTCAATCGCGGCGGCGGAGGTCACCAGCTTGAACACCGACCCCGGCACGAATGTGGCCGAGAGACAGCGGTTGATGTACGCCCCCTCGGCGACGTCGCCCTCGGCCTCCAGCGGGTCGACCGTTGGCATGGACACCATGCCCAAAAGCTCGCCCGTGCGGTAATTGCACACCAGCACCGCCGCGTTGTAAACATCTCGCGCGGGGGTTATCTCATTGCCGTTTTCGTCATATTGCGTCGCTGCGTTTTCGTCCACAGGCTTATAAAGGCGGCACAGCCGCGCATAGATGAGCTTGTTCAGCTCCGCGTCGATGTTCAGGTGCAGCACGCTGTGCTCTTCCTGCGTCGTGCCGTTTATCAGGTCAAACCCCTGCATCTCGCCCCAAAAGCTCGACAGCACCCCCGTGCCCGTGCGCCCCCAATAGTCGCCCGTGACGTGGTAATTGGCCTCGCGCGTCCACTCGGCGGCGGCGAACAGGTTTTCATACCCGCTGAAATAGGCCAAGCTCGTGCCGCGCCGGTCGTATATCTGCCCGGTTGAGCCGGAGTTTGCGCGCGAAAAGTACAGCGCCCAGTCCTGCCCATGGTCGATGTAACGCAGCACGTAAACCACCATTCCGCATATCACCAGCGCCGCGATAAGCAGCACGGAGACGGCGCGGTTCGTGATTCTCCTCATTCGTCATCCTCCGGATAATAATCGTCAAATTCGTCGAACTCGTCTTCCTCGTCCTCGTCGTCAATGTGCTTGACGGCGTTCACCGCGAAGCTTGCACTGCGCCGGTTGTCCGCGCTCTTGATGTACGCCATCATCATCCAGCACGACAGCAGCGACGACCCGCCCCTTGACACGAACGGGAACGTCACCCCCGTGAACGGCAGAATGTCCAGCGAGCCGAACACGTTCAGCCCCAGCTGCACAAGCAGCATGCTCATCGCGGCGCATGCCGCGATTGCGTGATAGGCCGAGCGCCCCTGCCGCGCCGAGCGCACCGCGAAGAAGGCGAGGGTCAGCACCGCCAGCACCATGCACAGCCCGATTATCAGCCCCAGCTCCTCGCATATCATGGCAAACACCATGTCCGTGTTCGCCGCGAAAATGTCCTTCAGCCAGCCGCCGCCCGCGCCCTTGCCGAACAGCCCGCCCGAAGCGGCGGCGGACATGGCGCGCGTCTGCTGATAGCCCTTGTCGTATATGTCCTCCCACACGTGCCCCCAGGTCGCGAAGCGCTGTGCGATGTAGGGCTTGACGGACACGGCCAAAAACCCGGCCAGCCCCGCCCCGGACACCGCCAACAGCACCGTCGCAATTGACCCCGAGCGCATGAAGGATATTATCAAAAAGCTCACGAAGAATATCAGCGCCGTGCCGAAGTCGCCGATGAGCGCCAGCGCGATGACACACGCGGCGGAAAAGCCGATGAAGGTGTACAGGTTTCGCGTGCGGTAGAGTCTGTCCAGCGTCGACGCGCCCACATAGATATAAAGCGCCTTCACAAATTCCGACGGCTGGAACGAATACCCGCCGATTTCAAGCCAGTTTCGCGCGCCGAACACCGCGTCGCTCGTCATCACGTTCACGCCCAACAGCGCCGCCGCCATAATCGCCACCGGTATTCTCAACGCCGCCGTGCGCCGCAGGTTGCGCAGCCACCAGCCGTTTATCAAAAACAGCGCCACGCCCACCATCGTCAGCAAAAGCTGCTTGAACATGTCCTCCGGTGTGCCCGATGCGGCCACCGACATGCCCAGCGCGCTCAGGTAAAACGCCAGCGTCTCCACCTCGAAGCCGCTGCGCCCGATGAAGCGCATCGCGTAATAGCACAGCCATTGCACGCACATCAGCCCCGCGAAGGAGAGCGCAATGTCCCCGGCGTAGCCAGGCTCTGCGGTGAACACGTGCTCCAGCAGCAAAAACGCCTCAAACAGCGTCAATTCTATAAGCGTGATTGCGGGCGAAACGCGCTGCCCCGGCCTCGTGCGGTATTCCTCCAGCGCCTCGCGCTGCTCGCTGTTCACCGGGAGAAACCGGCACACCACGCCCGCGAGATTCAGCACGTCGCCGTTTCTCACTTCCACGCCGTTTTCGCCCACCTTCACGCCGTTGACCCACACTCCGCCCTTGGAGAAAATGTCGTAAAGCCGCCAAACTCCCTTGTCCGAGCGGGTCAAAACCGCGTGCACGCGGCTGACGGCGGGCATGTCAATGCGTATATCCGAAAAGCGCGAGCGGCCTATGCTGTTTTCCCAGTGCAGTATGGGCAAATCCTCCCGCCCTCGCCGCAGGTAGCCCCACAGCTCCGGCTCATACCGCTCGCTGAGCATGGAGCGTATGCACCGCACTATAATCGCCGCCGACAGTATAATCAGCGCGTATTTCGCCGTCGTCATCGCGTACAGTTTCAAAAGCTCCATGCCCTCACCTCGCTTTACATAACACTTCAATTTTATATTATAACATAAAACTTATCCGGTTGACAACTGCGGCGCGTTAATCTACAATAATAAACATGAAAAAAATTCGCCTTTTCCGCTCTGCGGACAAAAAAACGCTGATATGGGTCGCGGCGCTGGCGCTTTTGTGCGCCGCGTGTGCCGTGGCATGGGTGCTCACCGCCGCCTTGGGCAGTGGGGGAGTGGCCGTCGTGCGCGTGGACGGGGAAGAGCTTTATCGCATTGACCTCGCCACCGTCCGCGAGGAGTATGACCTCGAAATCGACACCCAATATGGCCACAACACCGTCCACGTCGCCCCCGGCGCAATCTCCGTCACGCGCTCAAATTGCCCTGACGGAATCTGCGTGGCGCAGGGGGAGATCAGCCAAAGCGGCGTGCCCATAGTCTGCATGCCGCACCGCCTGAGCGTGCGCATCGAGGGGGGCGGCATAGATGGCTAAAACCAAAAAGCTCGCGCTCATGGCGCTGTTGACCGCCCTTGCCCTCATCATTTTCATGATAGAGGCGCAAATCCCCGCGCCCGTGCCCATTCCGGGCGTCAAGCTCGGCCTTGCCAATGTCATCACGCTTGCCACCATGCTCATTCTCGGCAAAAAAGAGGCGGGCGCGGTGCTCGCCGTGCGCATCATCATGGGCGCGGTCTTTGCCGGCTCGCCCTCCGCAATTTTATATAGCGGCGCGGGCGGCGCGCTGGCCTATGCGGTGATGTGTCTGCTCGTCGGCCGCGTGGCCGAAAAGCGCCTGTGGGCAGTGTCGGCGCTCGCCGCCGTGGCGCACAATATGGGTCAGCTCGCCGCGTGTGTCCTCGTGGTCAAAACCCCCTCCGTCTTTCTCTATGCCCCCGCCCTCATCATCTCCGGCGTCCTAACCGGCCTCTTCACCGGCCTCTCCGCGATGTACTTGATAAAAGCCCTGAGAAATATGAAGCTCTGACGCCATTAGAACAGCACTTCCCGCCGCCGCATCTCGGCTACGCCGCGCCGAGATGCCGGCGGCTTTATGCCGCGCACATGGGGCGTTTCCCCCAACCCTTCCCCTATGTCTTTACATGTTCGGGGTTTTCTGTTATAATAATGTATAATGGGTGTGGTGTTTGCACCCGGAAATATGTGATTATAGAGGAAACAATGCCGAATATGAAGCATAGAGGATTTGTTTATAAGCTTATATGCTGTGTGCTTGTGGCGGCGATGGCGCTGCCGCTGAGCGCTTGCGGCGAGACCAAGCAGACCCAGCGCGAGGTGTTCGCCATGGACACGGTGATGACGCTGACGGCCTACGGCAAGAAGGCCGACGCCGGGCTGAACGCCGCGGAGAGCATCATCCTTTCAATGGACGCCGCGCTCGACCCCGAACTGAGCACCAGCACCGTTTACGCCATCAACCACGCGCAGGGCGCGGGCACGGTCATCTCCGGCCAAATCGCCAAGATGCTGAGCACGGCGCACACCGTGTATGAGCAGAGCGAGGGCGCGCTGGATTTGACGCTTTACCCCGTGGTGAAGCGCTGGGGCTTCGTGGACGGGAAATACTACGTGCCCACGGCGGAGGAAATCGCCGAGGATATGGCGCGGCTGTGCTTTGACCAGCTTTCGCTGACGAGCTTCCCCTCCTCCGGGTCGTACTCGGTGACCATCCCGTCTTACGGCGAGATGAGCTTTGCCTCCTGCGCAAAGGGCTGCGCGGCGGACAACGCAGTGGAGGCCATGCGTCAGGCCGGTGTGACGAGCGGGATTATCTCTCTCGGCGGCAACGTGCAGACCCTCGGCCTCAAGCCCGACGGGACGAACTGGAACGTCGCCGTGCAAGACCCGAACAACACCGCGAGCTATCTGGGCGTTGTGAGCGTGGGCGAGACCGCCGTGGTGACAAGCGGCGGATATCAGCGCTTTTTCACCGACGCGCGCGGCACGAAGTATCAGCACATCATCAACCCCTCGTCCGGCTACCCGGTGTCGAACAACCTGCAGTCCGTGACGATAATCTGCCCGGACGGGACGATGGCCGACTGCCTTTCCACGGCCATGTTCGTGCTCGGCCAGTCGCGTGCAATCAGCTATTGGCGCAACTACGGCGGGTTTGAAATGATACTCGTGACCAACAACGACAACTCCTCCGGCAAAAACCAGATTATCTGCACCAAGGGGCTTATCGAGGAGTTCACCCTCACAAACGAAAACTATGAATTGAGCTTTGTGGAATAATGGCGGATTTGAACACCGATGTGAGATACATAAAGGGAATAGGCGAGAAAAAGGCGCAGTCGCTCAACAAGCTCGGCGTCTTTTCTCTCTATGACCTGATTTCATATTTCCCGCGGCGGTATGAGGACCGCTCGCAGATGTGCCCCATCGCGCTCGCGCCGGCGGGCGAGGCGGTGTGCATTCTCGCCACCGTGGCCGACACGCCGCACCTCGCGCACGTTCGCCGGGGCATGGATCTTGTGAAGCTGCGCGCGGTTGATGAGAGCGGTTCGGTTGACATAACGTTTTTTAATCAGAGTTATGTAAAAGACCAGCTCGTGCGCGGGGAGACTTATGTGTTCTACGGCAAGGTCGAGGCGCAGGGAAAGCGGCACAGCATGGTCAACCCGGTGTATGAGCGCGAGGGCGCGGCAAACAGCGTGACGGGGCGGATTGTGCCCGTTTACAGGGTGTGCGCCGGGATATCCCAACGGCTGATGCAGCAGGCGACGCGGCAGGGGCTGGCCGAGTGCGCAGAGCGTGTGCCGGACATATTGCCGGAGGACGTTCGCGCGCGAAACGGGCTGGTTCAGGCGCGATACGCCTACGAAAACATACACTTCCCCGCCGATTTTGAGGCGCTGGAGCTGGCGCGGCGGCGGCTGATATTTGAAGAGCTGTTCGTGCTGGCGTGTGCTCTGGGCACAATGCGCGCGGAGCGGTCGAATGACGGCGGACTGCGCTTTGACCGGGCGGACACGGAGGAGTTTTATTCCGCACTCCCCTACGCCCCCACCGGGGCGCAGCGCCGCGCCGTGAGCGAGGCGCTGGACGACATGTGCTCCGGGCGCGCGATGAATCGGCTTTTGCAGGGCGACGTCGGCAGCGGCAAGACGCTCGTGGCCGCCGCGTTGGTGTGGCACACCTGGCGCGCGGGCTACATGAGCGCGTTCATGGCGCCGACGGAGATTTTGGCCGAGCAGCATTATGCCAATCTTTCCGCGCTGCTCGAACCGCTGGGCATTCGCGTTTACAAGCTGACAGGCTCGATGAGTGCGAAGGACAAGCGCGCAGTGAAAGGCGCGCTCGCCATGGGCGGGGTCGACCTCATTGTGGGCACGCATGCGCTTTTCTCCGCCGACGTGGAGTACACGCGCCTCGGCCTCGTCGTGACGGACGAGCAGCACCGCTTCGGCGTCAATCAGCGCTCGGCGCTGATTGGCAAGGGCGCGCGGCCGCACGTGCTGGTCATGTCGGCCACGCCCATTCCGCGCACTCTCGCGCTGATGATTTATGGGGATTTGGACGTGTCGATTCTCGATGAACTGCCCCCCGGACGGCAGCGCGTGAGCACTTTTGCCGTCGACGAAAGCTATCGCGCGCGGCTGAACGGCTTTATACGCAAGCTCGTCGGCGAGGGGCGGCAGGTGTTCGTGGTGTGCCCGATGGTGGAGGAAAACGACGAGCTTATTGCGCCGCCGAAATCCACCGAGGAGCATGCGCGCGAGCTTGGCGAGGTGTTCCCGGATTTGCGCGTGGGCTGTGTGCACGGCAAGCTCAAGCCCAAGGACAAGGACGCCGCCATGGCCGCCTTTGCGCGCGGCGAGACGGACATTATCGTGGCCACGACGGTGATTGAGGTGGGCGTGGACGTGCCGAACGCGGCGCTGATGATAATCGAGAACGCGGAGCGCTTCGGCCTGAGCCAGCTTCACCAGCTTCGCGGGCGCGTCGGGCGCGGGGCGCACAAAAGCTATTGCGTGCTCGTTTCCGACAGCGACGGGGACGACGTCAAGGCGCGCTTGAAAATCATGACGCACACGAACGACGGCTTCAAAATTTCCGAGGAAGATCTGCGCCTGCGCGGGCCGGGCGACTTTTTCGGCTCGCGCCAGCACGGCTTGCCGGAAATGCACGTGGCCGACCTCGGCGCAGACGTGAACACAATGCAGACGGCGCAGGACGAAAGCGCCCGCCTGCTGCGCGATGACCCCAAGCTAACCCGCCCCGAAAACGCCCAGTTGAAAGAGAGAATAGACCAACTGTTCAAATCAAACGCGGACAGCTTTAATTGAAAATGAAAAATCGAAAAGATAAGCAAGCGCAGAAGCCGACTCGGCTTCTGCGCTTGGTGGTTTGGTAAGTGCCCCGGCTGTGCGCTTGCGCGCGAGGCCACGCCCATCGAGCAAGACGAGAGGGACGTCGCTTTTCACGAGCGGCGAGAGGGCACTCCTCAATGCCCCCCATAAAATCATGAAACCCCGGAGATTTTGGTCTCCGGGGTTTATCGCCACGGCGGGAGTGCCGCCGATTGTTCGCCATCCAAACTAAGTCGTGTGGAATTGTAATGTATTTTGCGTGGCTGTTCCCGCGCGGGGAATAGCCGTTATGTTGGGGTTTTGCTTTCCCGCCGATGGGGAAAGGCCGTTGTGCGGGGGATTACTTGATGATGAACTCGGTCTTGCAGCTGCCGTCGTCAAAGACGAACTCGATTTCGTGCTCGCCCGCTTCGAGAGCCTCAAGAACCTCGGCCGCGATGACGATTTCGCCGTTTTCGACCGTGAACTCAACCTCAACGCCGTCAATGAGAACCTTGACAACCTTGTCGGAGTTCAGCTCGAACTTCAGCCCGTCTGCGCTGCCCTTCGTCCACTCCTGACCCTTGCCGTCAACGACATAGTACTTTGCGGAAAGCACTTCGCCGGTGGTGGTGGGAGGATAAGGAATGGTGTAGCTTTCGCCTGCCTTGATGGTGACGCCGTTGATGGTCAAGCTATGCTCGGTGTTGTTGACAATGGTCACACCTGCGGGGAGCTGAACACTATCATCAACTACAAGATCACCGGGAAGATTGATTATTTCAAGAGTTTCACCGGGCTTGGCAATTTCCGCAGCGCTGAAATTAACAGCATAGTAATCCCCGGACTTACTGACAAGGGTGGTATCCTCGTCAATAATGAGCTTGTAAGTATCATCGCTGTAAACGCCGCCGTAGGTTTGAAGCGGGAGAAAATCAGATGTTCCATCGAACTTGCCGTTGAACGTACCGCCGTTGATGATCACGCTGGTGGATTTGGGGTTGGTTACGTCAGGAGTTTTGTACATGAAGTCGACTTTATCATCTTCTTCAAGGTCTTTTTCCTGAATGAAAATAGTGCCTTTTGCGTTGTTGTTGATGAACGTACCGCCGTTGATGGTCAGCGTACCGACAGCCGCGTCAGCATAACCGGCATTGCGAATAACGTAACCGTTATTACCGGCCTCGAAAGTACCGCCGTTGATTACGGCAGTATTCCAGTTCTGAATGACGCTGGATTCACTGGAGTCGTTGTTGGTGAAAGAACCACCGTTTATCTCCAGTACGCCAAGGTCGTCGTTCTTGACTGCAATCTTGCCGCCCTTAATCGTGCCGCCGTTAATGTTGAGGATAGCCTTTTTGGTGTTAGCGTCATAGGCTTTCGAGTCATAATAACCGTTGTGAATGACGCTGCTGTAACTGCCGCTGTTCTCAATAGTACCGCCATTGATATCCAGAGTACCACGGTTATCAACGGTGTAATAGCTATTGCCATTATCGGTTTTAGTGCCAGCTTCTTTGCTTCTCGTGAGAGTGACACCCACGTTGACCTCGGCGTAGCCGCCTTCTTCAACATAGAGCGCTGCGCCACCGTTCACGGTGTTATCCACAGTGCCTTCGCCGTTGAGATACAGCGTGCCGCCGTTCGCGACAGTGATGGTGTGCTTGTCAGCAGTCTTGTTGGTGAGCTTGTGACCATTGAGATTGATGGTGATGGTCTTGCCGGAGCTAATGGTGATGTTGCCGTCAATGTCGTTTTCCAAGTAGAAAACTTTGTCGGGCTCACTATCATTAATGAGTTTCTGCAACTGATCGGCAGTCTTAACGCCACGGTCGTCAAGGACGCGGAGAACATACTCCACACCGTCGACCACAACAGTCATGGTCTGCTTGGAGCTGAACGCCTGTTTGGTGGTGACTTTCCAGCCGTCATCGCCGTTCTCGGCGGCAAAAAGGTCGTCGGCGTCGCCCTTGGCGTCGTCGATGTTGCCCTCTATGCCAAGCTCTTTGAGAATCTCGGTGAGGCTGTGCTGCTCATTGCCATACAGGTTTTCAAACTTGCAGATCTTGTCACCATAGATGAACTCAACCATGAAGCTGCTGGGGGGAGTGGTGTCTGTGGGTTCGCTCGCCGGAGCGCTGGGTTCAGTGCTCGGCTCTGCGCTGGGTGTCGGCTCTGCACTGGGAGTCGGCTCTGCGCTGGGTGTCGGCTCTGCACTGGGAGTCGGCTCTACGCTGGGAGTCGGCTCTGCGCTGGGTGTCGGCTCAGCGCTGGGTGTCGGCTCTACGCTGGGAGTCGGCTGTGCGCTGGGTGTCGGCTCTGCACTGGGTGTCGGCTCTGCACTGGGAGTCGGCTCTACGCTGGGAGTCGGCTCTACGCTGGGTGTCGGCTCTACACTGGGTATCGGTGCAGGTTCGCTATCCTCTTGAGGAATGTCGCCGGAAATTTCATCAGCGGTTGCATACGCGCTGGTGGGGATAAGTACGAGACACACTATCAAGGACAGTATGACCGCAAATATCAACTTTTTTCCTTTCATTTTTCCGTTTCTCCTTTCCGACGTCATGATTAGTATTGTTGTTTATGACGCCTAGATTATATTAACTCCCGGAAAAAGGAGGTAATACCATGTGTGGGCGACGCCGTCCCTTGCCTCTACACGAGGGACGGCAAAAGAGTGCGTGTTGTGGGTGGGGTGTTCTGATTGGGATTGGTGCAATACGAAATGCGGAGATAAAGCCCTACCGCGCCTGCGGCGCGGGCGATCCCTTCAGTCAGCCTACGGCTGACAGCTTCCCTTGGTGCGCAAGGGAAGCCTTTGGAGGTGGCTTTTCCATTGTGTGTTCTGATTGGGATTGGTGCAATGGGAAGTGCGGTGGTAAAGGCAAACCGCGCCGCAAGCGTCGCGGGCGATCCCTTCAGTCGCCTTCGGCGACAGCTTCCCTTGATGCGCAAGGGAAGCCTTTGGAGGGCAGTTTTACCTTGGGTGTTCTATATAAAAGTTGATTGATATCTTGAAAAAGTGAGAAACGAAATATGTATTATAAGCGCTTAAAAACACGTCAATTGGATGTCAGAAGTGCGGATTGGGTCACGTCTTGGCTCCCCTTGGGTGCCAAGGGGAGCTGGCTCGGCGCAGCCGAGACTGTAGGGATCGCCGCGCCGCGAGGCGCGGTCTGCCTTTTCTGCGCACCGGGTACAGGGCGATTTTCAACAGAACCTCCCTGTCCATATTTAACCGTCACAATTATAATCCATGCAGGGAGAAATTTCAATAGACAAATTGTCATGATAAAGTGCGATATTGCGCAATTGGGGCGAGGTGTCCCCTCGGGCAAGCTTGTAGTTTTCCCTCTTTTATATTTACAGCGGCTGTGATATAATGTCAGCATATTCAACCGACTACACCAAAGGAAAGGACGCGGAGAAATGAGCAATAGTGTGGGCTTTTCTTTCACGGCGCGGGACGGCGCGCAATTTGCCGCGGGTAAGGGGTACGGCTGCTATCGCAAGCTGGGCGCGCATCTCAGGCGCGAGGGCGGCAAGGCCGGGACTCGCTTTTGCCTGTGGGCGCCGAACGCGCGGCGCGTGAGCGTGATATGCTCGCGCACGGGCTGGGACGCGGCGCAGGGCGTGATGGAGCGCGGCGAGAGCGGAGTTTGGGAGGTTTTCATCCCCGGCGTGCGCGTGGGGGACGTGTACCGCTATGTCATCGAGGGCGCGGACGGCATAACGCGCTATAAGGCCGACCCGTTTGCGTTCCGCTCGGAGCTGAGGCCGTCGAGCGGGTCAATCGTGTGCCCGCTGTCGGGCTATGAGTGGCACGACGGCGACGCGCGCGGCGAGTTTGCGCGCGAGGGCGTGATGGAAAAGCCGATGGCGATATACGAAATCCACCTCGGGTCGTGGAAAAAGGACTATTCGCAAAACGGCGACGGCTTTCTCAATTACCGCCGCATTGCCGACGAGCTGGCGGAATACCTCGGCTTCATGGGGTACACACACGTGGAGCTCATCGGGATATGCGAATATCCGTTCGATGGGTCGTGGGGGTATCAGGTGACGGGGTATTTCTGCCCCACGGCGCGCTACGGCACGCCGAACGACTTCCGCTACTTCGTGGACACGATGCACACGCACGGCATCGGCGTCATTCTCGACTGGGTGCCGGCGCACTTCCCGCGCGACGATTTCGGGCTGGAGAGCTTTGACGGCACGGCGCTGTACGAATCCGCCGACCCGCTGTTGGCCGAGTATCCCGAATGGGGGACGAAGGCGTTTGACCACAGCAAGGGCGAGGTGCGCAGCTTCCTCGCGGCGAGCGCGTTTTATTGGATAAAGGAATTTCACATCGACGCGCTGCGCGTGGACGCGGTGGCGGCGATGCTGTACACGAGCTTCGGGCGCGGGCAATGGCGCGTGAACAAGTTCGGCGGGACGGAGAATTTGGAGAGCACGGAGTTCCTCAAGCGGCTCAACGCCGCCGTGACGGCCAGGACCGACGCCTACCTCATCGCGGAGGATTCGTCCATTCTGCCGGGCATCACGGAGAGTGTGGACAAGGGCGGGCTCGGCTTCCAGTTCAAGTGGAACATGGGCTGGATGAACGACACGCTCAAATACATCGGGGAAGACCCGCTGTACCGCCACTGGCTGCACGGCAAGCTGACGCACACGGCGGATTATGCGTTCACGGAGAATTATGTGCTGGTGCTCAGCCACGACGAGGTGGTGCATCTGAAAAAGCCGATGGCGAAGAAAGCGCCCGGCGGCACGGCCGAGCAGCTGGCCACGCTGAAAAGCCTGTACACCTTCCAATTCACCCACCCCGGCAAGAAGCTGCTGTTCATGGGGCAGGAGTTCGGCGAGGACAGAGAGTGGGACGAAAACCGCGAGCTGAACTGGGGGTTGGCGAGCGACTTCGGGCACAGGGACGTGATGCAGTGCGTGAGAAACCTCATCGGGATTTACAAGATGTATCCCACGCTGCATGCCGATTCCAAGAACCCGGTGACGTTCGAGTGGGTCAACAGCACGGACTCCGACCGCAACATTTTGAGCTATATCCGCCGCAACCCGTGGAACTATGACGGGGCGGTGCTGGTGATATGCTCGTTTTCGCCGCTGCAGCAGAACGGGTATCGCTGCGGCGTGCCGAGGGCGGGGCTTTATAAGCGCATGTTCAGCACCTACGACAGCCTGCCCGGCAGCGGCGGCCCGGATGAGCGCGGGGACATCCCCCCGCTGACCGCCGAAAAAAGCGAGTGCGACGGCCGCGAGTACAGCATAAGCTATGACCTGCGCCCGTTCGAGTCGCTGATAATCGAACTGCCAAGGGACGATATATGAAAAATGCACGGGGCGTGTTGCTTTTGCAACACGCCCCGATGCTATATCACGCGGATTTTTTCTTTTTTCTCTCGTTCTTTCTCTGCTCGGCGGCGGCGATTATGCGCTTGAAGTGCGCGCCGGTGCGCTCGCCCTCGGCCAGGTGCGGATAGGCGCGGATTATGCGCTCGTGCACGACGTTGTGGCGCAGGGTGGCGGCGATTTTGGTCTCCAGCTCGGCCACACGGGCGGCGCGGGCGTCCTCCCGCTCGCGCAGGGCGGAGTTTATCTCGCTGCGCTTGTTGAGCACGGCGGAAACGGCCTCTTTGTTCTTCTCGTGCAGCTCCGGATAGCGGTCATCAAAGCTTTCGTGTACCTCGCGCACGCGGTCATACCCCTCATAGAGCACCTTTTCGCCCACGGTGTCGGACACGGCGGTCATCATGCGCTCCAGCTCCTCGACGGCCTTGAAGCGCTTGGGCAGCTTCAACAGCTCGATGAGCGTGATGAGCGCGTCCGCCGCCATGATGGCGGCGAAAATCCAAATCAGCCACCAGCCGACGCGCGTGGGAATGAGCGCGACAAGGCGCGCGATGAGCGGGTGAATCACGTCCACCA
Organism: uncultured Oscillospiraceae bacterium; assembly: GCA_964623675.1. Classification (GTDB taxonomy): domain Bacteria; phylum Bacillota; class Clostridia; order Oscillospirales; family Oscillospiraceae; genus Limivicinus. The sequence continues at coordinate 18,228 of CAZUSM010000002.1, read as the reverse complement.
CCAGCACGCACGCAAAGCCCCAAATCAGCGAAAACTCAAGGCAGACATAGCCCTTGATGTTGAAGGGGTTCTCCGAATAATCCCACCACTTGTCGTGGAAAAAGCTTTCCATGACAAAGCCGATGATGAATTCAAGCGCGGTGGTGACGGCCATGCTGCCGAGGAAAAGGAGGATGAAGCTGTCCTTCACAGGCGCGAGCAGGGCGAGCACGAGAGTGACGCCGAAGCCGTAAATCGGGCAGACAGGGCCGTTCAAAAAGCCGCGATTGACGAATATGCCGCGGCGGCACGCCGCGAACACAACCTCGGCGCACCAGCCGAGGAACGAATAGATGAATATGACCCACGCGGTGTCATAAAAGCTCATTTGTCTCTCTCCGATCTGCTGTTCATTACTCTTTGCATGATGAAAACCGTCGGCAGGCTGACGGCATAGCCGCGCTTTGAGGTTTTCGCTTTCATAATCTGCCCTCACGCGCGGCGATGAGCTTCGGCCACTCGCGCGCGGCGCGGCGATAAATGAGCTGCTGGCCGGCGAGATTGGGGTGGATGCCGTCGACGCAGAGATACGCCTCCAGCTCGTCCCCGCTCGGCGGGAACGCCGAGCGCAAATCAAGCCCGATGCACCCGCGATCCTCGCCCAGCGCCTCGGCCATACGGCTGTAGCTTTCCTGTTGGCGGGACAAAAACTCAACATCGCCGTGCATCCAGCGCATTATCGCCGCCCGGTCAAGCCCGTCGCGCGTGACGTGGTCAAAATACAGGCGCGAGGATATCGGCGGGAGCGAGCACACGATCGGCCAGCTCCCGTTTTTGTACACAAGGTCTATCAGCTCTTTGTAAAGCTGCCGGAAAAGCTCCGGCGGGGTGGCGCTGTCGTGGTGCGCGTCGGGCGCGGCGGCAACCTCGTCCCAGCGGTAGGCGGAGTCGTTGCCGCCGAACTCGATGATGGTGTAGCTGCCGAGGGTGTTGGTTTCAAGGTGTTTTTTCAGCCGCAGCAGCCCCTTGTCGACCGTCGCGCCGAAGCGGCTGAGGTTCGCAAATTCAACGTCGTGCTCGGCCTGAAAAAGCAGCACCAGCTCGTGAGCGCGGGTATAATGCCCGTTTTCATAGCGCACGCCCTCCAGTATGGAATCGCCGAGAACTGTGATTTTCATATATTCGCCTCTTTCATATCAACGGCGGCGTAGGGGGTGTTTTCCACCGTGAGAGGGAGCGTGACGGTGAAGCATGCGCCCGCGCCCGCCTCACTTGCCACGGCGATGTCGCCGCCGCTTGCCGTGACTATCCTTTTCGCCAGCGCAAGGCCGAGGCCGTTGCCCTCGCCCTTGTGCGAGCTGTCGCCCTGATAAAAGCGGTTGAAAATGCTCCGCTGCTCGGCGGCGGAGATGCCGGGGCCGGTGTCCGTGACGGAGAAGGTGACGGTGTCGCCGTCGGTCTTTTTCAGGCGGAGCTTAATCTCGCCGCCGTAGGCGTCGAACTTGATGGCGTTGTCGATGAGGTTTGTCCACACGTGCATCATGAACGATTCATATCCGCAGTATTCGACCTCTTCCATCTCGATGTCAAAGTCGATGTTTTTCTCCGTCCACTTGCGTTCCAGGGCGAAAATGGACTGGCGGATTTGCTCGTCGAGGCGGTAAACGCTCGCCTTGGGGCGGATGGAGTTGTTGTCCACCTTGCTGAGGAGCAGAATGTTGCCGACGAGGTCGGAAAGGCGCTTGGTGTTGAAGATTATCTTGCCGACGTACTGCGCCTGCTGCTCGCGCGGCAGCTCGCTGTCCTGCAAGAGCGAGGCATAGCCCTCAATGGCGTTTATAGGGGTTTTGAATTCGTGCGACACGTTGGAGATGAAGTCGGACTGAAGCGTCTCCGTTTCGGACAGCGCCTTGACCATGAGGTTGAAGCTGTCGTAAACCTCTCTTATGTCGCTGATGGTGCTTTTGCTTTTGAGCTGGATGTCAAAATCGCCGTCGGCCACGCGCTGCATGGCCTGCGCCATCTCGCTCATGGGGCTGACGAACGCACGGTTGAGCGCCACAGCCACGCCCACGCCGAACAGCACCGCGAACAGCAACAGCCTCAGCCACGTCGGCATGCCGAACGAGAGGTTGAACTGCGCGTAGAGGAAATACACCACGCCGAAGGTCAGCATCGCCGCGACAATCGCGCCCACGGCCGCCGCGGCGGAAAACTTGAACTGAAAGTCCGCCTTGAGCCGCTTTTTCAGCTTTTTTTCACCGCATTTCATGCCTTTTCCACCTTGTATCCCAGCCCGCGCATCGTCACGATGCGAAAATCGCGGTTGTCCTTGAACCTTTCGCGCAGACGCCCGATGTGAACGTCAACGGTGTGGGTGTTGGTTTCGGATTCATAGCCCCATATATCGTCCATGAGCTGTTGGCGGGTGAATATGCGGCCGGGGTAAGAGGCCATTTTGTAAAGCAGCATAAACTCCTTTTGCGGCAGGACCATGCTTTGCCCGTTCACCGTGACGGTGAGCGAGTCGCATTCCATCACCGTGTCCCCGACGACGAGGCGGCGCTCGTTGATAATCTGCGCGCGGCGCAGCAGCGCGCCCACGCGCAAAAGCAGCTCGTTGACGTTGACGGGCTTGACCATGTAATCATCCGTGCCGGAGATGAAGCCCTCGCGCATGTCATCAAAGGCGTCGCGCGCGGTGATCATGAGCACGGGGGTGTTGTTGCCCGCGCCGCGAATGGTCTTGACCAGCTCGTACCCGTCCATCACGGGCATCATGATGTCGGAAATGATGAGGTCATAATAGCTCGTGTCCATGGCGGCAAGGGCGCGCTCGCCGTTGTCCACGCCCGTGACGGAATAACCGTTTTTGATGAGGACATGGCTGAAAAGCTGGCGCAGCTCGTTGTCGTCCTCTGCGATGAGTATCTTAAACATACATTGCCTCCGAATGTACAGTCTTGGAGAGATTATATCCGCGCGGATTAAACTCTTGTTCAATTATAATTCAACAATAGTTTATTTTCAACCGAACAAGGCGCAAAAACGGCGCGGGTGAAGTCTCCCGCGCCGTTATGGGCGTTTGAAATGTTTAATTATACTGCTCGGCAAGATAGATGCTCATGCGGGATTGGAGCTGGGCGGCGGTGTCGTCGGCGGTGTAGACGCCGCCGACAAAAGCGCTCAGGGCGGCGCGGATGGTGTCGAGGACGACGTTGCTGTCGGAGACGCAGGCGGTCGTGTTATACACCAGTCGGCGCAGCGTCTCGGCGTCGGATTCGTCGAACTCCTCAAAGCGGGCAAACTCGCCTTGCTCGCGCAAAAGCTCGTTTTCAACCGCGCGCTCAAAGGCGGCCTTTTGCGCGGGGATTCCGGCGCTCAGACTGACATTCTCCGCCCCGCTCATGAAGGTCTTCACGAAGCGCCACGCCCCGTCGATATTCCCGCTCGACGCCATTATGCCCACGCTTGAAACCGCGCCCATGCCGCGCTCGCCGTTGGGGAGAAAGTCCCAAAGGCCATAAGCCGTCGGCGCGCCGTGGCGCATGAAATAGCTGCCTGTGCCGCCGGATTCGGGGTAGCCCACGGCGGCGTACTCTCCGCCCGCGTGGGCGCGCGAGTTGTCGCCGACGTTGACGGGGAACGCGTTGTCAATATACATGGCGTACTCGCCGCTATACGGGTCACTGTCCCAGTCGTAGTTCGTGTGCGCAAGGCGGTTCAAGAGCGCCAGCCAATGCGCAAACGCATCGCTTGCAAAGCTGCACGTTGCGCTTTCATAGTCTATAAACTCCGCCGAGGCCGCCCACGCGAAGTAATCGCAGAGGGTGTCGGGGTCGTTTTGAATGCGCAAATCCGGGTTTACATTGAGAATATCGCACACCCTGTCCGCCGTCCACTCGCCGCCGTCGGCAAAGGCGCGGCGCGCGGTGACGGTGATGAGATTATACCTGTCCACATATTCATAAAGCCCGCCGTTTTTCGTCATATCGGCAAATATACCGGGGATAAAGTCATCACGGCTTATCTCTCCGTCCGCATCGAGATAGGGCAGCATGTCCACAAGGATTGACCCGCCCGCCGCGTCGTCGGGCAAGAGACTGGTGTCGAGAAGGTCAACCTCTTTGCCAGTGGCAAGCTCGATGAGCAGCCGCGTGCGCTCGGCTTCGCCGCTATAAATATATGGCCTCAGCTCGATTTTATAATCCGGATCGGAGTGATTGAAGCGGATTATGGCGTCCATGAGCGTGTCGGAGCAAATGAAGGTTTTGTTTGACAGGCCAAAGCCGCCGTTTCCGTTTGGGTAGCCGTAAGACGAGCTGTCGCCGAAGCAGGCCAGCACAAGCGTCTCGCGTTCGGGTATCTCGCGCAGACTTACGCGCGTGATGCGGTCGGTGAAGTGATAAATGTCACCGGCTGAGTTTTTCAAGCCCATATTGCTGTAAAGGCGGCCGAAGCTGAGGGCGACGTCTATCCACTTGAAAAGCTCGCGCGTCTCGCCCGTGGCAAGGTCGCGGAAATAAAGGGCGCTGTCGGTCGTGGTGAGAATGCGGCCGAGGGCGCTTGAATATATCGCGGGGCTGTCGGGCAAATCGGACAGCACGGCTTCAAACTCCATGCCGTCGGCACTGAGCGCGGCGAAACCGTCCGGGCTGTCGACATACAGCTTGCCGCCTGACCACGCGTGGCGTCCCTGCCCCTGTATCACGATGCCGGGCTTGGCGAGCACGGCGGCGTTTTTGTCGATGAGAAAGGTTTTGGTCTCGAACACATCACTTCCGACAAGGGCGCGCCCATCGTCCAGGGCGATGAGGAAGCTCGGCGGGATGCTTGTGCTCTCGCCGAAAAGCATGGGGCTGACGCACTGCGCGCCGTCGGCGAGGTCGATATGTATGATGTACACGTTCGTCTCCCCGCCGAAAAGCCCCTGCGCCAATTCCTCGGCTGTCCACACCTCAACGGCGAGAAGCCAAACTGAACTGCCCGCGACGGAGATTTTGAACACGTTGGGATTGTGCAGCGCGGCCAAATCAAGCTCATGGCGTGAATACTCGCCCGTGCGTGTGTCAAAGCTGACGATGGCCTTGCCGTCGGCAGTGTCCGCGACGAGGTAAAAACACTCGTCATAAACCTCACACGCGCCGAACGCCGTGACGTACTCCGGCGTGGGTATCTCCTCGGCGACATAGCCGAGGACGACCGGGCGCGCCGTCGCCGTGGGCGCGGCCGTGGGCGCGGCCGTCGCCGGGGCGGCGGCCGTCGGCGCGGGCTCTGCCGGGCTTACGCCGCAGGCGCAGAGAACAAATAGTTGGGCGATGGCGAGGAATAATGCGAAAGCCTTTTTCATTGTAATCACGCTCCTTGAATTATGAGGTTGCGAAGAAAGACAGACCGCGCCGCAAGCGTCGCGGGGCGACTCTCTCAGTCGCCTGACGGCGACAGCTCTCTCAGAGAGAGCCGAGGCCGGGGGTGTATCTCTTGTCGTTCTGTTTTTGCTTGGAAATTCACGCAAAATGGCGTAAACCCCGACCGCGCCTTGCGGCGCGGCAATCCCTACAGTCAGCGGCTGCGCCGCTGCCAGCTCCCCTTGACACTCAAGGGGAGCCAAGACGCTGACGAAATCTGTAACTTCTAATTAAAATATTCTTACTTTTTAGCCTATAATCGCAGAGTATTCAGAACTTTTATTTGGAATCCACTCGCGTGGGAGGCAATCTGCCTCTCGCATTTGTGCACACAACTAAACACCCGATTTTCATTAGAACGCCAATTGAAAACCGCCCTCCAAAGGCTTCCCTTGGGCATCAAGGGAAGCTGGCTCGGCGTAGCCGAGACTGAAGGGATCGCCCGCGCCACTTGGGGCGCGGTCTGCCTTTACCACCGCACTTTGTAGTGCTCCAATCCAAATTAGAACGCCCGACCGAAACGTTTTGCCCCTCGGCTCTCTCTCAGAGAGCTGGCTCGGCGCAGCCGAGACTGAGAGAGTCACCCAGCGCCGCAAGGCGGTATTATCCACAGTCGCGCTCAGCGAGCGCCTTTAGCGGCGCGCTCCTTTTATATCAAGATTTATCGCAAAATAAGCTTATTTCAGATTCGGAAAGATTTTCTCCAAAAGCGCGCGGAGGCAAATAATCGTTGCGACATAGAATGACGTCAAGCTGCTCCGCTTGGAGTCAATCACGCCGAGATAAAGCAAATAAGACAGTATCAGCAACCCGCCCATTCCAATAATCCAGTAGCAAATCCGAAAAATCGTTTTAGCCTTCATTTTTCCTTACCACCTGTATTTATATATTCAAATATTCCTGCAAGTATAGACGCTTGCAGGAATATTTTTGTTCCGTATTAGCCGTACTGCTCGGCGATATAGATTGAAACCTTGGTGTTAAGCTGGTTTATAATGTCATCTGTGGAATAAGCGTTTTCTATTAAGCTCTCCGCAGTATTCAAAACAAGCGAAACGATGTCCGCCGTTGAGGCGTTCATTACCTCCGCGCTTTCTATAAGTGCCTCAATCCGCCTTTTCTGTTCGGTTTTCAGCAAAGGTACTTTTCCGTCTTCATCTGTGCTTTTGTCAAGTTCCTGCCGTAGCACGTCCGATCTCACAGGGAAGCCAACATTTGTAGACAGTACAGCTCTCACAGTCTGCTGCTCATCATCGCTCAAAACGAAGGAAATAAACTTCCATGCCTCCTGTTGTTTGTCGCTTCGCGACGGAATCATCATACACCCGCCGGTTCTACACCAAAGAATAGTGTAATTATCCGCATTGTCATTTTTGGAAAAGAAACGCATATTATCCACTTCGTTATCAAGGAAAACATACGGAGTCGCATCTGCGCACGCAAGCGTTAACAACTCGACAGCGTAAGACGAAGTTTCCTCAAAAGCAGGTTCTGCAGGTAACTTTGCACACAGCGTAATGATTTCTCGCATTTCATCCGTATCAAAATCACACGAAAGAGATGACAGATCAATGCAGCGCGATATTGCTCCCGGCAGGACGGAGGAAAGGAAACTGTCTCTATTCACAATTGACGAAAAAAGTGCTGTTCTTTCGCCTTTTTCTAATACAGTTGCATTGATTCTTTCAAGAGTCAAATAATCATCACTTGGCACACCGTATCCACACACCGTTCCGATATAAAAACCATCCCATAGCTGAAACAGTTTTCCGTCGCGCTCTATGCCTGACAGCAAACCAGGTACAAAATCATCGTAGGACAATGTTTCGTCTACACTCAAGAAGTCGTTCAAGTCCACAAAACCGTAATAGCTACTTATCGCACGGTTCGCAAACACAACATCCGGCGCATCCCCAGAAGTCAAATCAACGAGGAGTGCATCCATCGCCGCCTCTCCGTCAGTTTGAGTGGGGTCATATAGACATAGTTCGGCGCGATATCCGTTGTTTGACGCATTGAAGTCATTAATATACTTCTCTATAACAACAGAGTTCGTACCATAAAATGCAACCTTTATCTCCGAGTGCTCTGTGTCACCAGTAGTGCCGCAGGCGCAGAGTATTAATAATATCCCTAGAATTATAATTGCATCTTTTAACAGCCACACATGTCGTTTGTTAGGTGTCCGATTTATGCAAAAACGATATTTCATCAAAGATAACTCTCTCCAGTAAAGTATAATGCAGAACCCGATGTTGTTCCTTCGATGCCTTTACTTTTCCCTGACAATATGTGTACTTGCGGTGCATCACCATACACACCCGACCAGGCTTTTATCAAATAAAATTCATCATTCTTTTTAACATTATACATAGTTGTCCCCATTGGAACAACCAATCCTAAGTAGTTCTGCATTTTTACATAAGAATCCACAGAATAATAGCCCAAACTGAACTTGCTGTATCCGTCTGCACATGCAGAAGCAGGTAATGCGCTTATTAACAGCATAAGAGCAAATACTAGTGACAAAACTCTTTTTTTCATATGAAAGTCCTTTCCCTTCATTTTTATGAGAATTGTTTTATTTCTGTTCTAATCTATCACAACTCATCTAGCCCATCGGACTCATCTCCTTTTCTATATAATTTTCATGTTAAGCTATATTTATATAGCTTGTTAAGTTAAGTATATGTTATCGACGAACATTTGTCAACTGTTTTTTTGCCGTTTATGACTCGGAAAATAAAAATTCTATTTTTCTCTTGCAATCTCATTGATTATGTAGTATAGTTATAAACGTAAATTATAGCTATAATTTTATATCTCGTCGGAGCGTGACAATGGATTTCACAAAATTTGAGCTTGAAGTAATGAATGTAATATGGAACTCGGACAGACCCTTGGCAAAAAGCGAAGTCGTGAAGCGGTGCAAAAACAAGAGTTGGAAGGACAGCTACACGCATTTGCTTATAACAGGGCTTGTCGAAAAAGGCGCTTTGAGAGAGTGCGGTGCGGTAAAGGTCGGGCGTTCGTGGGCCACGGCATACGAGGCCAACATTTCCTGCGAGGACTATTATGCAACACACGTCTTTGCCGACAGCTCGGCGGAAGTTTTGCCCATGCTGTTCCATGCTCTTATTCGCAATGACAAGCTCAGCCCCGAAATAATAGACGAAGTGGAAAAAATGCTGGAAGCGCGGAGAAACGAGCTGATTTGACCGATATGGTAAGTGCATATTCTATTGTCAGCGCAGTGGTGTTTTTCAATTTCGGAATGCTGGCACTGCATATTATGCAGCGCACCAAGGACTACATAGTGCATTACACCGTATCAACGTTCATGTTCCTTGCCTTTTTAAGCGTTCTCAGGTTGCTTTTGCCGCTGGACATCAAAAGTGCCTACATAATCAATTCATACTGTTTCCTCCCGTGGCTGATAGAGCTTTTGGAAAGCAAGCCGTTCGACTTGCCGTTATCTGTGGGCAAATGCGTTATTCTTGTATGGGGTGCAGGCGCGGTGTGTTGCACAGTGAGATTTGTGCGCATTGAGTTCCGCGCGGCAAGGGCAAGAAAGCGTTACGTGAGCTTTTCAACCGAGCAACTTGAACTCATAATGCGCGCACTTGGCCTGCGTTTCCGCGTAAAGCTCTCGCCCAATGTGCGCGAGCCGTACACAGTCGGCATTGTTCGCCCGGTTATATATCTGCCTCTTATCAGATATACCGACGAGGAATTGCGGCTGGTGCTGGAGCACGAAATGTGCCACATACGGTCTCACGACAACTTGAAAAAGCTTTTCTTTATATCTGTTAACATTATATTTTGGTGGAATCCTCTGTCACACGTTTTCTCAAGTGAGGTAGAAATACTAAACGAAATGAGCTGTGACCGCAAACTCACTGCAAAACTTGACAGTGATGGGCTTAAGGAATACCTTAATACCATGCTGTCGGTCACAAAAAAGCTCAACGGCAGAAGCAACATCGAGAATGCAATGCTGGCTTCTTCCTTTGCTATGGAGCAGAGCTTGCCAAATCGGTGCGAAGTAATGCTGCGCAGAAAAGAGCGCAAGCCCCAAAGTGCCCAACGACTGATGTGCTTGGCGTTCCTAGTGCTTTTTATCCTTTCTTTTTTCGTTATTGTGCAACCATATTATCCAGATCCAATGGTTGAAGACGAAGTATTTATAACTTCGGAAACAGCTTATATTATGAATGACAATGACAGATTTATATTAGTTTGGAACGGGCAAAAAGCAGAAGAATTAGACCCAAAACTTCTTGATGAAAAGCCCTATAACGAGTTAGATATTATAAAAAAACCTTGAAACAGGAGGCATATATGAAAAAATTCGTTTCAATAATCGTCTCTCTTATGTTGTGTTTCGGCCTTTCTGCAACATCATTTGCCGATAGCTCCGCGCAAAGCGTCAGCATAACGGATACAAGCTACATTGTTTCTCCTCGCGTAGAACAAACAGTATGGAAATACAGAATGAACAATGGGAGACTTGAAAAGCGCCTATGGTCAAACACATACAACAAATGGCTTACTGACTGGATAGTAGTAGAGCCTGTTGAGTAACAAATAAGACTCACCCCCTTATGCGAGTTCGACAACTCGCATAAGGGGGATTTTCATTGCCTAAATGATGTTTCCTCTCACTCCGCCACGCTCAATCGCACCTCGCCGTTGGTCAGGGCGGCAGAGACGGTGTTGCCGGGCTTTAACCGCCCGTCGAGCATCAGCTCGGCCGCCGCGTCCTCAATCGTGCGGCGCACAGTGCGCCGCAAGGGGCGCGCGCCGAACGCGTCGTCGTGCCCGGCGCGCGCGAGCTGTCGCGCGGCCTCCTCCGGCACGGTCAGATGCAGCCCCAGCTTTTCAAAGCGCTTTTCCACTGTGGCCAGCAGCCCCTGCGTGATGGCGAACATGTTCTCCTCCGTCAGGCGGTGGAACACTATCGTCTCGTCAATGCGGTTGAGAAACTCCGGGCGGAATGTGGCTTTCAGCTCGGCCATCACGGCCTCGCGCATGTCGCGCTCATCGCCGCCGCGCCCGTCGGAAAAGCCCATGCGCGTTTTCCCTGAGGTTATCGCCTTTGCGCCGATGTTCGAGGTCATCACGATGACGGTGTTGCTGAAATCGACGCGGCGGCCGGTGCTGTCGGTGAGGTGGCCGTCGTCCATTATCTGTAAAAGGATGCCCCACACGTCCTCGTGCGCCTTTTCAATCTCGTCAAAGAGCACTACCGACCACGGCTTGCGCCGCACCTTTTCCGTCAGCTGCCCGCCGTCCTCATATCCGACGTAGCCCGGCGGCGAGCCGATCAGGCGGCTGACCGTGTGCTTTTCCATGTATTCGGACATGTCCAGGCGAATCATGGCGCGCTCATCGCCGTAAACCGTGGCGGCGAGCGCGCGGCACAGCTCGGTCTTGCCCACGCCCGTCGGGCCGAGGAAGAGAAAGCTGCCCACCGGGCGCGCGGGGTCTTTCAGGCCGACGCGGCTTCGCCGAACGGCGCGCGCCACGGCGGAAACCGCCTCGTCCTGTCCGATGACGCGGCGCTTGAGCTCCTCCTCCAGCCCGATGAGGCGCGCGGCCTCGTCCTTGTCCAGCCCCGTCACGGGAATCTGCGTCCAGCGGGACACCACGGCGGCGATGTCGCCCTCGCGCACGAGGCGATCCGCGCGCGAGGCCACGCGCACGGTTGCGGCGGCCTCGTCCAAAAGGTCAATGGCCTTGTCCGGGAGAAAGCGGTCGTTGATATAGCGGACGGACAGCTCGTGCGCGGCAGACAGAGCGCCGTCCGAAATGCGCACGCCGTGGTGCGTCTCCAGCGCGGCGCGAAGCCCGCGCAGCATGGCCAGCGTGTGCTCGCGATCCGGCTCTCCGATGCGCACGGGCTGAAAGCGCCGCTCCAGCGCGGCGTCCTTTTCGATGTGGCAGCGGTATTCCTCCGGTGTGGTCGCGCCGATTATCTGCACCTCGCCCCGCCCAAGAGCGGGCTTGAGGATGTTGGCCGCGTCAATCGCGCCCTCGGCGCTGCCCGCGCCGATAATCGTGTGCAGCTCGTCGACGAAGAGTATGACGTCCCCGGCGCGCTTGACGTCCTTCAGCACGGCCTTGACACGTTCCTCAAAATCGCCGCGGTACTTCGTCCCCGCGAGCATGGCCGGGATATCCAGCGCGACGATGCGCTTGCCGTGCAGTACCTCCGGCGCGTCGGCGCGCGCCACGCACATCGCCAGACCCTCGGCCACGGCGGTTTTGCCCACGCCCGGCTCGCCGACGAGGACGGGGTTGTTCTTCGTCCGGCGCGAAAGAATCTGCACGGCGCGCAATATTTCGTCCTCGCGCCCGATGACCGGGTCAATCGCCCCGGTGCGGGCAAGGTCGGTCAAGTCGCGGCTGTATTGATCCAGCACGCGCGTCTCCGCGCGGCGCACGGTGCTTTTTATCGCGCCCGTCTGCGCCTTGCCGCGCCCCGGCGGCATGCCGAAGGCGTCCATGATGTCGGTGTAAACGTCGTTTATCTCCGCGCCCGCCTCTTTCAGCGCGCGCACGCCCCCGCACTCGCTTTGGCGCAGTATGCCGAGGAGTATATGCTCCGTGCCGATGAAGCTTTGGCGCATGGCGTCGGCCTCCGCCGCCGCCTTTTCCATGGCGAGGCGGGCGCGCGCTGTCAGCCCCTGCCCCGGTATGCCGGGCGCGCCCGTGCCGTTCATGGCGGCGACGGCGCGGCGTATTGCGTCCTCGCTGAGGCCGCGCTTTGCCAATATGTGCGCGCCCAGCCCGTCCCGCTCCATCATTATCCCCAGCAGCAGGTGCTCTGTCCCGACATATCCGTGCCCCAGTGTGCCCGCGGCGATGCGCGCGTTTTCAATGGCAAGCTCGGCGCGCTGGGTGAACTGGCCGTTGCTTTTCATGTGTTGTGTGCCTCCCCTCGGCAAGGCGCGGCAGCCCCCGCGCCCTGCGTGCATGTCATCAATTATCTCCCAAACGGCGCGCCGATTAAGGCGAAAACTCGTCCGGGTCAAAATATTATCGTCAGGTTTAACGCAATTTATAGTCACAATTCAATTTTTCTGTTGATTATTTGATATTGATTTTTTGATTTTATGTGATACAATACCGTGTGGAAAGGTTTTCGCCCCGTTTTCGGGCGAATTTCCAAAAATACATACGGAGGTAACACCATGGCTTTTGTTATTACCGACGAGTGCCTGTCCTGCGGCTCTTGCGCAGCTCAGTGCCCTGCCGAGGCTATCGACATGGGCGACCTGCACTACGTTATCGACCAGGACAAGTGCCTGGAGTGCGGCGCCTGCGCAGCTCAGTGCCCTGCTGAAGCTATCGTTCAGGAGTAATTAGTGCAAGTTCGGCGGGACGGCGTTTGCCGTCCCGCTGTTCTTATATGTGGAGTTAGATATTATAGTATGTATAATCCGGAATTTACAGAACTGTGGCCGGGCGGGCCGGTGTTTGCGCAGGCCGAGCATTTCAAACTGGGCACGGACTGCGTGCTTTTGTCCGACTTTGTGAATGCGTCGGGCGTGCGGCGGGGGATTGACCTCGGCTGTGCGTCGGGGGCGATAATGCTGCTGCTTCTCGCGCGGTGCGATAAGCTGCACATGACGGGGCTGGAGATAGTGCCGGAGGCCGCCGCGCTTGCGCACGAGAATATGGCGGCAAACGGCCTGAGCGAGCGCAGCGACGTGATATGCGGCGACATTCGCCGCGTGCGCGAGCTTTTCAAGGCCGGGTCTTTTGACCTCGTCGCGGCCAATCCCCCGTACTTCCCGCGCGAGAGCGGCGCGGTGAGCGCGGACATAGCGCGCGCGGGCGCGCGCGGCGAGCTTGAATGCACGCTGGAGGATATCTGCGCCGCGGCGCAGTGGCTTTTGCGCACAGGCGGCGCGTTCTCGCTGGTGCACCGGCCTGAGCGCCTGAGCGAGGTGTTCTGCGCGCTCACCTCGCACGGACTTGAGCCGAAGCGCCTGCGCTGCATCCAGCCGCGCGCCGACAGCGCGCCCTCCCTCGTGCTGATAGAAGCCAAGCGCAACGCCAAACCGAGCCTGAAAATAATGCCCCCGCTGATTCTCACCACCCAAGAGGGAGAAGAAAGCGCGGAGTATAAGAGGATATATCACAGATGAACAAAACCCAAGGGATTGCTGCTTGTTCGGCGGCAGTCCCTTGGGTTTTTTGATTATTTATTGAGTTTACAGAGGCGGTTGCGTTCGGATAGGGTCAGGGTGGCTTTGCGGGTCAGGGCGGGGATGTCGGCGCGGCGGTTTTCGGCCACGGCGGCTTGAAGCTCGTCTATACAGGCGCGAAGCTCGTCCTCCGCGTCGAGGAGCAGGGGAGAACTGACCGGGTCGCTGAAGCGGAAATCCTCGGCGAGCTTGTCGAGCGGGGGCTTGTCCTGCGCGTCGCAGGAGATGGCGAGATTCGCCACCTGCGATTGCAGGGCGCGCATGACGCTGACGTCCTTTTTCAAAATGATGTCCTAATGCTCAATCTCGTCGCGCATGGCGTCGGCGGAGACGAAGCCCACAAGCGCCGCGCACAGCAGAAGCACGTAAACCACCAGCCCGACCCACGTGGGGACGACGGCGGCAAGCGCCATGAACACAAGGCTCAAGGCAAGCTGAAGCGCGAGATAAACCACCGTCAGGCGCGCGATGGGAAAGCCGTAAAACTTGCTTTTGACGCTCAGGCCGTTTTCAAACGCCTTGGGAAAGCTGTAAAGCTGGACGGCAAGGGCGAGGACGCCGAACGCGAACGCCAGCCAAAACGCGCCGTTTTTCACAAAGGGCACGGCGAGGCTGACCACGGCGAAGGCGACGAACACCGCGCCGAGCACAACGTAAAACCGCTGTCTGTTTTTCATGCGTTAACCCTCCCTTTTCTTGCCGCAATTGGGGCAGAAGTTGCCGACGACGCCCTTTTGGCCGCAGGCGCAGTCCCACGCACCGGGCATCGCGCCCGAAACGGGGCGGGGCGCGCCGCACATGTTGCAGAAATTGCCCACAATGCCGCGGTTGCCGCAAGGGCAGTCCCACGCGCCGGGCGTCGCGCCCGGCATCGCGCCGGGGGCGGCGGGGGTGACGGCGTCAATCGTCTGCTTGCCGAACTGCGCCGCGCCGGCGAAAAGCGGATCCATCGCGTCCTTGGCCATGCCCATGACGCCGCCCATCGCGCCGAGAGTGACGCCGAGGCCGGCAATGTCACCGATTCCGACGACAAGGCCGCCGCCCGCGCCGCCATCTGCGCCGGTGAGGCCGTTTTTCATGGCCTCCATGCCGACCATGCGGGCGGTCTCCTGCTGATAGGTATAGCCCTTCATCTGCATCTCCTGCGCCTCGGCCTGCGCTTGCAGACGGTAGCCCTCGGCCTCGGCGGCCTTTTGGATGCGCAGGGTCTCGGCCTCGGCCTGTGCGGAGATTATCTTCATCTGCGCGGCAGTTTGCGCCTCGACCATCTTGCGCTGCTGCGCGGCCTCGGCCTCACTGCGGCGAATCTGCTCTTGCCGGACGGCGAGATATTGCTCGGCATACTGCTCTTTCATCTTGCGGAAGTTGGGGTCATCGTCGGGCGTGACAACGCGCGTGACGAAAAACTCCGGCATTTCGAGGCCGTAATCGGCGAGATAGGCGTTTATGCGCTCTTTCAGCGCCTGAGAGAGCGCGCTGAGCCGCTCGTCAAGCTCAAGGACGTTGATTTGGCTTTCGCGGATGGTTTGGGCGAGATAGCTTTTCACCTGCGTCATTATCATGGCGCGGAAGAAGCCCTTGCCCGTGCCGCTGCCCATGATTTGCTCCTGCCCCATGCTGCCGCTTGTGCCGACCAGCTTGAGCAGCAGCTTGCGCGAATCCGTGACGCGGATGTTGAATTCGCCGCTCGCGCCAAGCTCGACATACATGCCCGAACCGGGGTCAAACATGCGCACCTTGCTGTCCGTGCCCCACTTGATGCCCATCTGCGTGGCCTTGTTGACGAAGTAAACCTCGCTGTGGAACGTGCCCTCGGTGTCCGTGGGCAGCTTATAAAACTTTTCAAGCAGGGGGAGTTGCTGGGTTTCGAGGGTGTAGCGCCCGGCGGAGAACAGGTCAAGCGCCTGACCGTCGCGGAAGAATATGGCGTCCTGACTTTCGTGCACGATGAGCTGAGAGCCGAAGTTGAAATCCTCAATCGGGTGCTTCCAGACAAAGGTTTCGTTGTCGCCCTCGTACTTGATGATGCTGGCAAGGCCGTCATTATGTATCTTTTCCTGCATGAGGCGCTCGGCCACGTCGTTGACGCAGTCGCAAACGGGGCAGGTGTATTTTTCCGCGCTTTTGTTGACGCGCAGAAGCACGCCGCACTGCGCGCACGAAAAGTCCTCCATCTTGCCGCGTTCGGCGGCGGAGTTTATCGGCTCGCCGCAGACGGGGCACTTCGCCGCGTCGCCCTTTGACTGGTCATAAACAACCGCGTTGCCGCAATGCGGGCATTCGCGCCCGGCCAGCTTGTCCGTGCGCACGTCAATGGTATAGCCGCAGGCGCAGTCAATCTTTTTGCGGGCGAAAAAGCCGGTTTTCGCCTCGGCATACCTGCCGCAATTGGGACACTCAATCACGAATTTAGCCATTGGGATTCTCCTTTGATGATTTGTTTGTTGGGGTCATGCGTTGCTTTGCAGTCGTGTCTATATATTCGCACACGTTGCGAAAATTTCCATTTAGTTCGTTGTTCTGAATGCGTATCACTTTGAGGCCGTACTGTTCCAAAAATGCAGTGCGTTCTTTGTCTTTGGCGGCATTTTCCTCATCATAATGCTGTGAGCCGTCAAGCTCGATGACGAGTTTGGCCTTTGCGCTGTAAAAATCGGCAATGTATCTACCCAGCACCTTTTGCCGCGAAAACCGCGCCTCATGTCCGCGCAAAAAGCAATACCACAGCCGCCGCTCCTCTTCCGTCATATTCTGCCGCAGTTGCCGTGCCAAATGCGTCAATTCCGCGTTGTGCTTTCGTTGCATAATGCCTCCAACCTTTTCGTTTTCCACTCTTTCTTGGCTTCCTTGTGTAAAGGAAGCTGTCAGCCGTAAGGCTGACTGATGGATTGTCACCGGGCTGATGGTTTCCGCCAATGGCGGTTAATCCGCTCCGCGTCCAATCCCTCCGTCACGGCTTGCGCCGTGCCACCTCCCTCTACACGAGGGAGGCAAGGGGCGCAGCGGAGTTCGCGCATAGGCTGTTCTTGGGCGGATTAAAGCAGAACGCAGTTGCTTATGCTCCGCTTTCGCTTATTTTTTGCCTGATATCAGCAAGTGCCTTGTTATAAAACTCCACATAAGATTCTTCGCTTATTCTGATTACTTCAACGCCCATAATAACAAGCATTTGGAGTTTTGCCTCGGCATGTACCGCTTCAGCAGTTTTTTGCTCCTTTTTGCGTTCACGGTAGTAATAATAAGTGCGTCCAACTATGGCTTTTTCGTTCCTTTTTCTGTTCAGAAGCCACCACAAATCAAATTCCACGAAGTCAAATTCAAGGCCTATTATGTACAGATTACCGGCAATAAAGGCATCCACCCAACTGGTTATTTCAAGCTCTCCGGGCTTTGAATACCGTCCGCCGTGCTCGCGTAAGTAGTCCTTAATCTTGAAAACCAAATTGCCATAGTAATTATGATCAATCACTATGCTGTTGGGCTTTCGTAATTCACCGTGAATATGCCACAGTCTTTTGCTGGGAACGATGTTATAAGTGTACAGCATGTACCTGCTTTCACAGCGTTTCACGCGCCTTGTATGCGTTTGCAGGGCAGGCAGCTTGCTTTTTGCAATGCTGTTGTTATTTGCCGCGGCCTCAAACTCATAGCCGTAATTTGTCGTGAGAATATCGTCAAACTTCATGGAGAGTATGCCGCGCAAAAAGTTGCCATACTTATCGTCTATTTCCACAGTCGAACTATTATCAGCTTTCGACGGATACAGCGGGGATACTATTTCATCCTTTTTGAACGCGGGAACAGGATTCCCATTTGCGGCCGCAAATACATTTAATGTTGCTGGGACGCACTCCGGCAATAACGTTCCTTTACAATCAGCTTCGATGGCTTTAAGAAGCTCGCTCCATTTCTTGCCGTATTCAAATGCTCTATTAAGCCCATTGCCTACGAGCAAAACTTGCGGGATTCTATCCATATCCGCTTTTCCTCTCTGCGCTTTCGTGCGTCACTCCGGAAGTTTGATGTCCGTCCAATCGGACACGTCGCTTTGACCGACATTATTAATGCGAACAACATCTTTTTCTCTACTTGTGAATTCTGTTGCAACAACAGTACCATCAGCCTTTAAGCCCACTGTGTGTCCCCATTCCGTAGATATTGCCACTATATCTGTCCACTCGTCCACGTCGCACTGTCCATAATAATAATCGCCAGAATGCTTCGTGGCAACAACAGTACCATCGGCTTTTAAGCCGACCGTGTGACTACTGCCCGCCGAGACAGCAACAATGTCTTTCCAACCGGAGACGTTGCACTGGCCATCTTCATTATCCCCCACTGCAACAACTGTACCGTCTGTTTTTATGCCCACAGTATGTCTCATGCCCACACTGATAGTATTGATAGAATTTCTGTTTGCCGCTTCATTCCACAATTCAAGGCTTTTTTCCCACGCTTCATTTGACCCGATCGTTCTACCAAATGCCATAGCTGCCCCTATCGAGTTATTTTCCGCAAGGTATTGTTCCGCTTTCTCTATGTTCGCAGCATTTGCCATTTTTATGCCGCACACCACAACAATCGCCGATACAATTGCTATTATAGCGGTTATGACGGAGATTTTT
>CAZUSM010000001.1:51906-54264 GCA_964623675.1 uncultured Oscillospiraceae bacterium | reverse complement strand
GCCGCAAGGCGCGGTCGGGGTTTGGCAGCAGGGTGTGTGTTGTTCCATACGTAATCAGAACAGCAAGTCTCTCGTCTTGCCTTGGCTTCCTTGTGTAAAGGAAGCTGTCGCCGTGAGGCGACTGAAGGATTGTTACCGGGCTTATAGTCTCTGCCAAGGTTGCGTCAGAACCGCTCCGCGTCCAATCCCTCAGTCACGGCGTTCCGCCGCGCCACCTCCCTCTACACGAGGGAGGCAAGAGCGGGGTGCGTTTTTTTCGGCATGTTAGTGTTTTGCTGACCCTCTCCGTCTCGACGCTGACGTCGAGACACCTCTCCCAGCGGGAGAGGCAAGGGGTGAGGCTTTATTACGGCGCGCTGCTTTTCCCCGCACTTAACAAAATGTCCCCCGGCTCGACGCTGACGCACGAGAGACATCGTATATGGGGCGGGGCGTGGGGGCATTACGTTGGCATGGTGTGGTGTGTTCTTATTTCCCTGACCCGGCGTGGCATTCTGTACTCCTTGATTGTACTTTTCCTTATATTATGTATACCTTTTTATGTAGTCTTTATTATGCATTTTATATTATGTGGTTTATATTATGTTACTTATATTACGTTATCTTATTTATGTTTATCTCATTATGTCGTCTATTTTATGACAACTATTTTATGTCTATGATAATATGTCGATTATTTTATGTATATGATATTATGTTTTCAAGGCTAGTTAAGGCTGGTTGACCATGCAATTATGCGGGTGAGGTAATGCTGTTACATCGTTGGGCAATCTTCTCACAACTTTTGCGTGACTCTCCCGCGTAGGTTAATTCCTGTATTCATAGCTTCCCCGCCACTTGCAATTTACCTCTCTCCACTTATCGTCTCTCCCCTCTCCATTCATAATTCCTAATTCCTAATTCCTAATTCCTAATTACACTCTTCCCCTCTATTCTCATCATTTATATTGCGTTTTCGAGGAATATGGATTAGAATTGAATCGGAATTTTCGACACTATTATTATGAGGAGTGTTGGCTATGGCATACGGCAAGAGCGGCGCGGCGCGGGAGCGGCTGGGATGGCGGCTTTGGGCGACGCTGATTTTGATCGGGCTGGTGGGACAGTTCGCGTGGACGATTGAAAACATGTATTTCAACGTGTTTCTTTACAACACCATCTCCACCGACCCGTGGTACATTTCGGAAATGGTGGCGTGGAGCGCGGCGGCGGCCACGCTGACGACGCTGTTGATGGGCGCGCTTTCGGACCGCGTGGGCAAGCGCAAGGCGTTTATCTGCGGCGGATACATTCTGTGGGGGCTGTCCACGGCGGCGTTCGGGCTGATTACCGTTGAAAACACCGCGAAGCTATTCCCAGCTCAGGCCGTGGCCGCGGCGGCGACGATGGTGGTGATTCTCGACTGCACGATGACCTTTTTCGGCTCGACCGCAAACGACGCGGCGTTCAACGCTTTCATCACGGACAGCGTCGACAACGCCGACCGAGGCAGAACGGAAAGCGTGCTGGCGGTGCTGCCGCTGCTGTCGATGTTGATTATTTTCGGCGTGTTCGACGGCATGACCCAGCGCGGCGAGTGGCAGAAATTCTTCGCGATTTTCGGCGCATTGGTGACGGCAACCGGCCTTGCGGGCATATTCCTCATCAAAGAGCCGAGCCTCACGCCGAGGCGGGATTCATATCTGAAAAACCTCGTCTACGGGCTAAAGCCCTCGGTCATGCGCGAAAACGCCGGGTTGTATGTCGCGTTTTGCGCATTCTGCGTTTTCTCGGTGGCGGTACAGGTTTTCTTCCCATACCTCATCATTTACATTCAAAACTACCTGAAAATGAACGATTACGCGATTGTGCTGGGCGTGGTGCTGATTACCGCGTCGGTGTTGAGCGTGGCGTTCGGCAAGGTCATTGACCGGGTGGGCAAGCTGCGCTTCGTGCTGCCGGCGGCGGGCGTGATGCTCGCGGGGCTGGTGGGCATGTACTTCGTGCGCGGCATGGCCGGGGTCATCACCGCCGGGTGCGTGATGATGAGCGGGTACATGCTGGTGACGGCGGCGCTGTCAGGCGTCATACGCGACCGCACTCCGCGCGACAAGGTCGGCCATTTTCAGGGCATTCGCATGATTTTCGGCGTGTTTCTGCCGATGCTTATAGGGCCGGCAATCGGCGCGGCGGTTATAAGCGGGTCGGAGAGCACGTACACGGAGCTGGGCGTGGTGAAATCCGTGCCGACGCCGGGCATTTTCCTCGCCGCATGCGCGGTGCTGATACTGATGCTGCCGCTCATCTTCGCCTTGCGGCGGCGCGAGAAAACGGAGGGTGAACAAATATGACAATGCTGACACGCTGGGGCAAGGCGCT
>CAZUSM010000001.1:0-51806 GCA_964623675.1 uncultured Oscillospiraceae bacterium | reverse complement strand
GAGAAAACGGAGGGTGAACAAATATGACAATGCTGACACGCTGGGGCAAGGCGCTTGACAAGGACAACGTCCTGCCCGAATATCCGCGCCCGCAGATGGTGCGCAATAGTTATGTAAACCTAAATGGCCGCTGGGATTACGCCATCACGGCGTCGGATGATCTGCCGAGGCAGTTTGACGGTGAGATAATCGTGCCGTTTTCGCCGGAAGCGCCGCTATCCAGGGTCAATCGCACGCTCAAGCCGGGCGAAACGCTGTGGTATCGCCGCGCAATATGCGAAAAGCCGCGCGAGGGCGCGCGGCTGCTGCTGCACTTCGGCGCGGTTGACCAACAGGCAGTGGTTTACATAAATCAGAAGCAAATCGCCGAACATCGCGGCGGTTACACGGCTTTTGAGGTTGACATAACTGAATATCTCCTGCCTGACGCTGACAGCGAGCTGATAGTGCGCGTGCACGACGCGACGGACGAAAACGAGTTCACGCGCGGCAAGCAGCGCACGAAGCGAGGCGGGATATGGTACACCCCGCAGAGCGGGATATGGCAGAGCGTGTGGGCGGAATGGGTGCCGGAGGCGCACATTTCCGCGCTGCGCATAACGCCGTGCGTCGAGCGCGAGTGCGTGGAGATTGAGGTGCAGAGTGCGAGCGAGGGCGAGTGCGCCGTGGTGTTCGGCGGCGTACGCCACGTCGGGCGCGCGAACGCGGCGATAAGCGTGCCCGTGCCGGGGGCGGAGCTGTGGAGTCCGGAGAATCCGAGGCTTTATGAGTTTTCGGCAGAGCTTGGCGAGGACAGGGTGGAGAGCTATTTTGCCATGCGCTCTGTCGGCGTGGGGCATGACGATGCGGGGCGGCCGTGTCTGACGCTCAACGGCAAGCCGTATTTTCACTCCGGCGTGTTGGATCAGGGCTACTGGCCGGATGGGCTGTACACCGCGCCGAGCGATGCGGCGATGATATACGACATCGAGCTGATGAAGTCAATGGGCTTCAACATGCTGAGAAAGCACATCAAAATCGAACCGCTGCGCTGGTATTATCACTGCGACAGGCTGGGCATGCTGGTGTGGCAGGACATGATAAACGGCGGGGGCAGGTACGACACGTTGACCATAACCGCGCCGCTCATCACCCGGCAGCACAAAAAGGACGTTGATTACAAGCGCTTCGCGCGCGAGGACGCGGCGGGGCGCGCGCAGTATTACGAGGAGCTGGAGGCGATGATAAAGCAGCTTTACTCCTGCCCGTGCATTGCGATGTGGGTGCCGTTCAACGAGGGCTGGGGGCAGTTCGACGCGGCCGAGGCCGTGACGCGCATACGCGCGCTCGACCCCACGCGCACTATCGACCACGCCAGCGGCTGGCACGACCAGGGAATCAGCGACGTGAAGAGCCTGCACGTTTATTTTTACCCCTATCGCTACCGGCGCGACGAGCATGGGCGCGCAGTGGTGCTGTCGGAGTTCGGCGGGTACAAGCTGAGCGTTCCGGGGCACACGTGGAATAACGCCAGCTTCGGCTATCGCGGGTGCAAGACCGAGGCCGCCCTCGGCGCGGCATTTGAAAAGCTGTACGAGCGCGAGATTATCGCCGCGCGCAAGCAAGGCCTTGCCGCGAGCGTGTACACCCAGCTCAGCGACGTGGAGGACGAGGTCAACGGCTTCGTCACCTACGACCGCGAGCACGTGAAGTTCGACGTCGACGCGGTGAGGGAAGTCAATAAGCGGCTGATTGGTTGAGGAGTAAAGGACGCTGTAATCAAACAACTTTCCCCATAATGAACGCAGTAAAAGTTCCGGAGACTTGTAAACTATACAGGTTTCCGGAGCTTTCTTTTTTGCGATATTTCGAGAGAATTGGACTGCTATTTTGCTGCATTTCGCTACTATATTTTTTCTATCCTCTCCCCTCTTGACTTATTCGGAAACGTGTGTTATTATTCAATCATGTAAATCATACTTTTCATACTTTACTCACTTTCGGGAGGTATTATTATGCGGAAAGCACCGGCGGGGAGATACGCTTGGACGGTCAAGGTCGGGGAAAAGGGACAATTTGTGATTCCCAAACAGGCGCGGGAGATTTTCGGCATCAAGCCGGGCGACACGCTCATCGTTCTTGCCGACGAAAAGCAGGGCATCGCAATCCCGCCGAATTCAATGTATGTCAAGCTCGCGTCGCTCATTTTCGACAGCGACGACGAGGCGAGAAAGGCTTGGGAGGCAGATGAAAATGGCGATACTTGAAGTTGAAGGACTGCGCAAGGAATACCCCGGCTTCAAGCTGGACGGTGTGTCCTTTGCCCTGCGCGAGGGCAAGATAACCGGGTTCATCGGGCGAAACGGCGCTGGGAAATCCACCACGCTCAACTCCCTTTTCAATTTCGTGCACCCGGACAGCGGATCTGTGCGCTTTTTCGGGCTGGATTTTGCGGGGCACGAGGACGAAATCAAGTCGCGCGTGGGGTTCGTGTCAAGCGGGGTCAATTATTATCAAAACAAAAAGCTGAAAACCATATCCGCTGTGACAGCGGGGTTTTACCCGACGTGGGACGCGGCGGCTTATGAAAAATACATGCGAATGTTCGCGCTCGACGACGAGAAAACACCCGCGAAGCTGTCCGCCGGAATGAAGGTGAAGTACGCACTGACGCTGGCGCTGTCGCACAACGCGGAGCTGCTGATACTCGACGAGCCGACAAGCGGGCTTGACCCCGTGTCGCGCGACGATTTGCTGGACGTGCTGATGGGGCTGTGCGACGAGGGGAAAACCGTGCTTTTTTCCACGCACATCACTTCCGACCTCGACAAGTGCGCGGACGACATCATTTACATCAAAAACGGGCGCATTATCGCAAACGGCGACATGCGCGAGTTTGAAAACGCGTACAAAATCGTGCGGTTTGACTCGGTGGACGCGGCTCGTGCGGCCGCGCCGTGCGCGCTGGGCATAAAGCGCGCCAAGGGCGGCTGCACGGCGCTTTTGCGCGCTGGGGACGCGGCGCGCCTTGCGCTCGACGGCGAGCGCGCAGAGCTGGAGAGCATAATGGTGCACATCGAAAAGGAGGGCGAGACGGCATGAAAAAGCTGCTGATGAAAGAGTTTCGGCTGTCGATGCACCCGTCGACGCCGTTGATGCTGCTGCTTTCGGCAATGGTGTTCATTCCGAACTATCCGTTTGTGGTGATTTTCTTTTACACGACGATGTCAGTTTTCTTCACCTGCCTTTCCGGACGCGAAAACCGCGACATCGCGTATTCCCTCGCCCTGCCCGTAGCCAAGCGCAACATTGTCCGCGCGCGCATCATGTTCGCCGTGGTGACAGAGCTGGCTCAGCTTCTCGTCATGCTGGCACTTATCCCGCTCGCGCTAAAACTGAACCCCGTCGGGAATCAGGCGGGGCTGGACGCAAATCTTGCGCTTGTGGGGCTGGGGCTTGCGGTGTACGGAGTGTTCAACCTTGTATTTTTCACGCTGTATTATAAAGACGTGCACAAGGTGGGCGTTCCGTTCGTGGTGTCGGGCGTGGTGATGCTGCTGCTGACGGCTGTGGATATTATGTCAACCTATGTTGTGCCATTCGTGCGCGATGTGCTGGACACGCCCGATTGGTCGCACCTCGGTGCAAAGCTCGCCGCCGTGGCCGCAGGCGCGGCGCTGTTCGCCCTGCTGACCGGGATATCCTGCAAAGTGAGCGAAAAGCGGTTTGTTGAGCAGGATTTGGAGTGAGGCCGAACCTCATATATAGCGCGGCGCGCACATATATTCAACCACGAGCTGATTGGGAGTGGTATATGTGCGTACAAATATTGAAAAGCGGGTCTGCGACCTGGCCGCGTACATCGTCGATAACCAAACCACCGTGCGCGCCGCCGCAGGAAAGTTCGGCGTGTCCAAGTCCACGGTACACAAGGATTTGACGGAGAGGTTGCCACGCATAAACCCCGGACTTTACCGCCGGGTGCGCGCGCTGTTGGACATAAACAAGGCCGAGCGCCACATTCGCGGCGGCTTGGCCACAAAGAAAAAATACGAAAAAGCATGAACGTTCAAAGGGAGCGCCTGCGGGGCGCTCCCTTTGAACATTATTTGTATGATAATCTAGTGTATCGTTTTTGCTGCGCGGGTGGGTCATTTTTTGACTCGGTAGAGCGGCTCACGTCTCCAGCTCGGCCAGCTCTTTTTGCCAGAGGGTGGGGGTGGCGTCGGAGGGCATGCGCCAGTCGCCGCGCGGGGAGAGGGAGACTGTGCCGACCTTGACGCCGTCGGGGAGGCAGGAGCGCTTGAACTGCTGGGCAAAGAAGCGGCGGGTGAACGTGCGCAGCCACTTCATGATGGTGGCGCGGTCATACTCCCCGGCGAAGGCATACTCGGCCAAGCGCAGAATGCGTGAGGGTGACGCGCCGGTGCGCAGGAAATGATAAAGGAAGAAGTCATGCAGCTCGTAAGGGCCGACGAGGTCTTCGGTTTTCTGGGCAATTACGCCGTCCTTGGCCGGGAGCAGCTCCGGCGAGACGGGCGTAAGGAGAATATCACGCAAAATGGCGGCGGTTTCGGGGTCACTGTTGAGCATTTCGTGGCGGACAATATAGCGCACGAGCGTTTTGGGCACGGAGGCGTTCACGCCGTACATGGACATGTGGTCGCCGTTATACGTCGCCCAGCCGAGGGCAAGCTCGGACAGGTCGCCCGTGCCGACGACGATGCCGCCGGTCTGATTGGCGATGTCCATGAGCACCTGGGTGCGCTCGCGCGCCTGGGCGTTTTCATAGGTGACGTCGGTGACGCGCTCATCGTGGCCGATGTCGGCAAAGTGCGCGCGGACAGAGGCGGAGATATCCACCGTTTTGAAGCTGACGCCCAGCTTTTCGCAAAGGCGCTCGGCATTGGAGCGCGTGCGCTGCGTCGTGCCGAAGCAGGGCATGGTGACGGCGAGCAAATCCGTGCGCGGGCGGCGCAGCGCGTCGAGCGCGCGCACGCACACCAAGAGGGCGAGCGTGCTGTCCAAGCCGCCGGAAACGCCGAGAATCAGCTTGGGGCAGTTGATGTGCTCAATGCGGCGCATGAGGCCGTCGGACTGGATGCGGAGGATGGCCTCGGCGCGCTCGGCAAGCTCGTCGACGTCATCGGGGACGAAGGGATTGCGCGCGATGGGGCGCGTGAGTGCCGTTTCGGCGAGCGGCTGGGAGAAAGACACCCGGCGGCACTCCGGCGCGGCGGAGACGTCAAAGCTGGTGCACAGATGGCGCGCGGAGGTCAAGCGGAGAAGATCAAGCTCGGTGGTGATTGCGTCCTCGTCGGCGTAGGGCTTGCGCTCGGCAAGGAGCGCACCGTTTTCGTACACCATGCAGTGGCCGCCGAAGGAGAGATCCTGCGTGGATTCGCCGTGGCCGGCGCTGGCGTAAACATACCCGCAGGCGAGGCGCGAGGACGAGGCGGCGATGAGCATGCGGCGATAATCGGCCTTGCCGATGAGCTCATTTGAGGCGGAGAGATTGGCAATAACCGTCGCCCCGGCGAGGCAAAGGCCGGTGGACTCCGGCACGGGCGCCCACAAATCCTCGCAAAGCTCGACGCCGAGGACAAAGGAATCAAGCTCTTCACAGCAGAAAAGCAGCCCACGCCCGAACGGGACGCGCTCGCCCGCGATCGTCAGCGTGTCCTCGCCGCAATAATCCGCGCCGGAGGTGAACTGGCGGCGCTCATAAAACTCGCCGTAATTGGGCAGGGTCACCTTGGGGGCGATGCCGAGGATGCGCCCGCCGTGCAGCACGGCGGCGCAATTATAAAGCTTTCCGGCGAGGCGCAGAGGCAAGCCCACCGCGACGAGGGCGCGCTTGCCGGCGGTATAGTCGCGCAGGGCGACAAGCGCGTCGAGCACGCCGCGCAAAAGCACGTCGGAGTAAAACAAATCGCCGCAGGAATACGAGGTGAGATAAAGCTCCGGCAGGACGAGGAGGTTCGCGCCCGCGCGCTCCGCCGCGTCAAGGGCGCGCTCAGCCCCGGCGAGATTGAAAAGCGTGTCCCCCACGCGAACGTCGGGGCTTGCCGCCATGACCTTGATGAATCCGTGCTTCATTTGAAACGCCTCCGGTAATAATCATTCTTATCTAAATTATCTAATTATTATTCTTATCTGAATTTTAATCCGCCGGGGCGGCGGTGTCAATGTTAAAGTGAAAAAACATGCCGCAGCGGTGTTTTTTGCCGCTGCGGCACGTTTTATATGAAAGGGAAAAACAATTAGCCGAGTATTTCTTTGATTTTGGCCGCCATTACCTCGCCGAGGCGGTGGTGGCTTTCGGGCGAGAGATGCAGGCAGTCATCAAGCGGCGGGTACACCACGGCAGAAGCGTCGACAAACCACGCGCCCTTCTCCTTTGCAACGGCCTGCGCATTCACCGTGAGCAGCTTTGACTGCGCGGCGGCGTGGGCAAGCCTGTGTTCGGGGCGGAGAGTTTCGATTTCGGGGGCGATATACGCCGGGCCGACGATGAGCACGCGCTTTTCCCCGGAAAAGACGGGAGACGGCGGATTGAAAAGCTCATCTGCGGAATACACCGTGTCCACAAGCTTTTCGAGGCCGGCCTTGCTGCCCTCGGCGTCGGTGAACTTCAAATCGTTGCTTCCCAGCGCAATAATGACGAGATCCACCGGCATGTGCGCCATCAGAGAATAGCCGAGGTTTTTCAGCCCACAGCGGTTTGCGCGTTCAGGGTCTTCAAAAACCGTCGTTCTGCCGCTGATGTTATCCTCAATGATCTGATAGCCGTCGCCAAGCAGCTGCGCCGCGACACCCGGCCAGCGGACATCATAGGCATAGCGCGTCCCTTTTGCGGGGATATGCCCCCAAGCATTTGAGTCGCCAAAGCATAGTATTCTTTTCATTATACTTCTGAGCTCCTCACTACGCACCGTACACCAAATTGGGCAGGAACGTGGGAATCTGGGGGAATATTGCCATGATGAGGCAGACGGAGAGCATGACGACGATGAACGCCCAGCCGTATTTGCAAAATTGCGGTATGCTCACGTCGGTCAGGTTGCAGGTGACGTACATAAGCGTTCCGAAAGGCGGGGTGAGGCAGCCGCAGTAGAGGTTGACCAGCATAATCATACCGAACTGGATGAGGTCAATGCCGTAGCTTTGCGCAATGGGATAGAACAGCGGGGTGAGGATGAGCAAAAGCGCAGTGCCGTCGAGGAACATGCCGAGAATGAACACGATGAGCTGGCTGAGGAAGAGGAACATGTACTTGTTCGAGGAGACGGTCATCATCCACTCTGCCATCATGTGCGGAATGCGCTCCCAGCTGAGATACATGCTGAAGCCGCAAGCCGAGACGATGATGAGCATGACGTTCGCCGTGGCGCGGAATGCGTCAATCATGATGGGCTTGAAATGCTCAAGTTTAAGCGAGCGATAAATGATGCCGATGGCAATGGCGAGAATGATGAGGACAGTGCCGCCCTCGGTCGCGGTGAAAAAGCCGGAGCGCAGACCGACTATCATGAACACCGGAATCAAAAGCGCCCAAAAGCACTTGATTATGGAGCGGACGAGTTCTTTGAACGTGGCGCGGGTTTCGCGCGCGCTCTTCCAATGATATTTGTGGGCGTAGATATAGCACACTATCATCATGCCGATGCAGAGCATTATGCCCGGCACATAGCCCGCAACCCACATTTTGCCGACGGAGACGCCGGTCATGATGCCGTAGAGTATAAGCGGGACTCCGGGCGGGATTATGGGCGTGATGAGTGAGGATGCCGCCGTCACCGCCGTGGAGAACGGGCGGGGGTAGCCTTTCTTCTCCATTTCAGGCACAAGGAGCTTGCATTGGAGCGCCGCGTCGGCATTTGCCGAGCCGCACATGCCGCCGTTGAGCGTGGAGAGGAGAACATTGATGTAAGCAAGGCCGCCTTCTTTGTGCCCCAAAAGGCAATCGCACATATCAAGCAGCTTGCCGGTTATGCCGGCGTAGTTCATTATTGAACCGGCGAGGATAAAGAACGGCGCCGCCATCATGCTGGTGGACATGCTTTGAGTGACGATGTTCTGAAAAACGCTCGTGAGCGGGAGGGAAGGATTTATCACGCCGAAATAGAGCATTGTACCCGCGAGGAGACACACCGGCACGGGCACGGCAAAAAACATGAGGCCAAAGGCCAAAAGAACAGGCAAATAGCTTAGCATACGGCGCTTTCCTCCTCTGCTTCGGGTTTGTCCCAGTTAATGAGCTTGACCACATTGCGGACAATATCCGCCACGACCAAAAGAAGCAGGTGGCCATAGCCTATAGTGACGCAGATGTCACAATAAAAATACGGGATTTTCGTGAGAACGAGCTTCTTCGTAAAGGATTTCACGGACAGCTTCCATGAATAATACACCGCAATAGCGGAAACGGCCAAAATGAGTATGTCCGTAATGATGCGTATGACGACCTGCCCCTTGGGCGGGAATATTTTGACGATAAAGTCCATAACGCAGTGCCCGTCGGTGCGGTAAAGCAGACCCATGCCGACGTAAGACGCCCACACAAGCCCGACAAGCGACAGTTCATCCGTGAGGGCAAGGCGCTTGCCCAAGAACCACCACGAAAGAATGTTCGCCATGCACAGCACAACTGCCATCAGCAAGCCCGCACAGCCGAGGATATAAATGAGCGAGTCTCCCCAGTCACCGAGCTTTTTAACGCAGGCATCCAGCTTTTTCAGGTTCAAGCAGAAAACCTCCTTTGTTTTCGGTTTGTCTCTTTATAATCGGTTTTCACCCCCGTGATGTGGGGGTGAAAACCGAAAGGTATTTAACAACAGCGCAGTTTAACCCTTGAGTGAGGCCTCTATTTCGGCGACAGCGGCAAGAACCTCATCGCCGCGCTCCTGCTCGCGCACGACCTGCTGGCCGACAGCGCGGAAGTCTGCCATCGCCTCTTCGCTGAGATCGACAACATGGACATCATGCTCGTCGTACTGCTTGTAGATGATATTCTCCTCCTGGTCAACGCAGGCCGCAGTCGCGCGCTTGCCCCAGTTGCCGAGAATCTCGGTGATTATATCGCGGTAGTTTTCGGGAATGCTGTTCCAGAAGTCATAGCCGCAGTAAATGCCGTAGCAGTCGAGGATGTGGTTGGTGCGGGAGTAGTAAAGGGGGCTCATTGCGTCATAGAGGGCGTTGGCGGTGATGGTGAGGGGGACGCACTCAAGGCCGTCAATCGCGCCGGTCTGCATGGCATTGAAAACGTCGGAGAAGCTCATGACAGTGTAGTTGCACTTGAGGTCGGTGAAAAGCTTGTTCATGACGTCGCCGGAGGAAATGCGGAGGCTGAGCTTTTGGATGTCGGCAAGGCTTTCAACGGGCGCGCTGGCGCACACGGAGCGGTAGCCGATGAGGCCGTCGTTGCAGATGACGTGGAAGCCGGCCTGCTCGCACTCGCCCTCGATGCCCTTGAAGTAATCGCTGTCAAAGAAGGCGGCGGCCACTTCGCGGCTGGAGAACAGATACGGGGAGACGATGGTGCTCATGACGGGGACATAGTCAACGAGGTAGCTGGGGGTGGCAACGAGGAACAGATTTGCGTTCGACATCATTGCCTCAACGCCCTCGGCGTAAACGAGCATCTGTCCGTCGGCATAAACCTGAATGTCGATCATGCCGTCGGTCGCCTCGCGAATCTCGTCTGCACAGGCTTCAAGCTCCAAAACGGTGGGGCAGCCCGTGGGATCGGTGGTGGTGAGCTTTATCTCGATGGGCTTGGTGAGCGTCTCTGCGGGGGCAGCCGCGGGCGCATCGCTCTTTGCGGCGGTCTGGCCGCAGGCGCACAGAGCAAACACCATGACAACGGACAAAAGCAGTGCAAGAAGTTTTTTCATTTGTGATGTCTCCTTTTCGTTTTTTGAACGCGGTTTTCTTTGCGCGTTCTTTACGTTTGTTTGCATGCCTAATCTAACATCAACAACAATGTATTTCAACACAAAAATACGCAAGAACCGCGATTTCTGCTTAATAGACAAATTTCTCTGTGGCTTTTATTAGATTAAGCACAAAATAATTTTCGCGGTTTTTATAATTACTGTTGAAAATTCAAAAGTTTTTGTGAAATTTCAAAAGTTTTCTTGATATTTTTTATACAATCGTGTATTATCTGAAACAGAGAGATACGCGATAACACATCACAGGGAGGGCAAACGATGAGCAGACTGCGCAGACGAAGCGATATGGTTGAGTTTATAAATGAAAAAGGGCTTGTCAATTTCGGCGAATTGAAGCAAAGATTCCCCGACGTATCGGAGATGACGCTGAGAACCGATTTGAAGGAGCTTGATGAGCAAGGGCGCATTAACCGCGTGCGCGGCGGGGCGCGGTCGACAATCATCGACGCGCGCGCCGATGACAGCTATTTTCTGCGCGACACACGCGACAGAGAGCACAGAATGCAAATTGCGTGCAAGGCGCAGGAGTATTTGAAAAAAGAGCTTGCGAAAAAGCCGTTTGTCACAATTTATATGGACTGCGGCGTCGGCATAACCGATATTGCGCGGCTTTTCCCGGACGAATGGTGCACCATCGTGACAAACAGCATAAGCGTGGCATACACTCTGGCGGAAAAGAAAAAGCCGTCGGTGATGCTGCTGGGCGGAATGCTGAACCGCTATAACTGCTGCTGCGACAGCACAACAAGCGACCGCGAGATATCCCACATGAATTTTGACCTGATGTTTCTTTCAACGGCGGCGTTTGATATCAACGCGGGTTTTTCCTGCGGCAAGGAGGTCGTGGACGGGCCGAGATGGAGCGTCATAAAAAAAGCGAGCAAGGTCATCGTCCCGCTCACGTCGAAAAAGATAGGGCAGGTATACCCCATCACGCACGCGGATTTTAACGACGTGGACATAATAATATCCGACGACGATATGCCATCGGATATAAAAAGCGTTATTGAGAAAAACGGCATTGAAGTGCTGTGAGCCGGCGGGGGGTATATTCGGAGACAAAAATTTGCAGACGCGAAAAATCGCGTCTGCAAAAAGTTTTATGCGGTTTTTATTCCTTGACGCTGCCCATGGAGACGCCTTCGACTATGTAGCGGGAGAGGATGAAGTACATGACGAACATGGGGAGAATCGTGATGGACAGGGAGAGGAAAATGACGCCGTAATCGGTGCGGAACGACTCGCCCATGAGCATTTGGACGAACATGGTGAGCGTTTTTTTGCCGGTGGAATTGATGATAAGGCTGGGGAGGAAGAGATTGTTCCAGCTGGCGACGAACTGGAAAATGGCCTGAGTGGCGAGGGCGGGCTTCATGATGGGGAGAACGACGGTGTTGAACGTGTGGAACTCGCCCGAACCGTCGATGCGCGCGGCCTCGACCACCTCAAGCGGCAGCGCGCCCAAAAGATACTGCCGCATGAAAAACACGACGGCGGGTGTGGTGATGCCAGGGAGAATGAGCGGCCAAAACGTGTCGATGAGGCCGAGCTTGATCATGAACTTGTAATAGCCGACGGCGTAAACCTGAGTGGGAACCATCATGACGCCGAGAATGAACGCCCAGGCGAGCTTCTTGGCCTTGAACTCATACGCATGAATGCCGTAGGCCGTGAGGGCGGAGAAATAAACCGAGAGCGCGGTGAACGGCACGGAGACGAGCAGAGAGTTGAGCATGCTTTGATACGCCGTGACGCCGAGACCCTGCTGCTTTTGGTTGAAGGTGGCGATGTTGCGGGAGAGATAATCGCCGAAAACGAAGGATATGCCGGACTTGACCTCATTGGACGAGCGCGTGGCGTTGACGAACATGAGGTAAAAGGGCAAAAGGCTGATGAGACACAGGAGAATGAACACGACAGAGCGCAGGCGCTTGCTGCGCTCAAGCCGGGCGCGGTCGGAAAGGCGGTTATCAGTCATTTCCGTGGCCTCCTTTCAGCGCGCCGTGTCTGCGGCGGCGGGGCAGAGTGTCGGTTTGGCGCATGGTGTAAAGCAGGACGAGGCTGACGAGCATGGTGACGACAAAGAGGAGAATCGACACGGCGCTCGCGCGGCCGAGGTCGGTGGTGTAAAGGCGCATGATGTACATGGTGACGGTGGTGCTGGTGTCGTCGGGCATGCCGATTGAGCCGGAGACGTTGAACAGCGCCGGAATGTCATAAAGCTGCAAGCCGCCGATGGCGGAGGTGACGAGGACGTACATCAAAACGGGCTTCAAAAGCGGCACGGTGATGCGCGTGAACTTCTGCCAGCCGCTCGCCCCGTCGATATCCGCCGCCTCATAAAGCGAGCTGTTGATGCCGAGCATGCCGGAGATGAGCAGGAGCGTGGTGTTGCCGTACCACATCCAAAAGAGGATGAACGAGATGGCAAGGCTTGTGCCCCATTTGCTGGTCATGATGTTCGCGTCCTGCGCGATCCAGCCGAGGTTGCGCAAGGCGGTCATGACAGGGCCGAACTGGTTGAGAAACGCATAGAAAAGCATGGAGATGGAGGCGGCGGTGATGATATTGGGCATATAAATCATGATTTTATAAAGCCCGCGCGCCTTGAGCTTTTTGCGGTTGTCCGTGAGCCATGCGGCAAGCAGAAGGCTCAACAGAATCTGCGGGACGAAGTTAAAAAACCATATACGCACCGTGTTGCCCAAATACTTGAGGAAATACGGCGTTTCGCCCTCGACGAGACCCAAAAGCTTTTTATAATTCAGCAGCCCCGCAAAGGAGACTGTTTCTTTCAAATTTCGGGTGGTGTACTCGAAAAGGCTGTAGTAAAACGTGCTGAGCAGCGGCCACAGCGACAAAATCGCGTACACGATGAAAAACGGGAGAATGAAATAATAGCCGTAGCGGCTGTAGCTGACGGAACGGGGTGCTTTGTTCTTTTTTTGCTTCATGGCGGTCACATCCCCTTTTTAAGATGATCGGGAAACAGGGAACGCGCCCTCCCGCCCATGACGGGAGGGCGCAATAATCAATGCTTATGCGACGTTGAGGTAAGAGAAGGTGTCGTGGATGGAGTTGACGAAGGAGGCGATGGCCGCATCCAGGTCGCCGCCGGCGACGTAAGCGTCAACTGCCGCGGGGAGCAGGTTTTCGCAAATCTTCTGATCCTCGCCGACTGCCAGGACGCTGATGCCCTCGCACTTATCGGCAAAGAACTTGACGATGTCCTGACCGTTGGAGCACTTGAAGGTGCTGGTCGTGCCGGAGCCGTTCTCCTCGATGTAGGCGATGGCTTCTTTGTTGTTGACGAAGTCGCCGTTGGCGGAGTTGATGGCGATCATGGACTCGGCGTTGCAGGTGGTGTAGTAAAGAATCTTCTGAGCGAGGTCAAGGTCAGAGCAGTCGGCAGTGGCCGCAAGGCCGGTGCCGCCCCAGTAGTAAGCCTGCGGACCCTGAATGAGGATGCAGTTGTCGGACCAGGTGTCGGTCAGGCACCAGTAGGTGTACCACGGGCAGCCGGTGAAGGCGATGCAGGCCTCGGTGGTCTCGCCGTCGCCGTCTTTGAGTGCGGCCCAGTCGGTGCCCCACATCTTGGCGTCGAAGGTCAGGCCGTCGAGCTTCTTGGACAGCTCAAAGTATTCCTTGATGGCATCGTCGACGACGATGTTGTCATTTTCATCATACCATGCTGTGGTGCGAGCGCCGTTGCAGAAAACGTACTTGAGGTCATCAGCGCCGGAGAGGAGCTTGACCTTGCCGCCGGAGGCTTCGTTGACGGCGGCGGAGACTTCAACAACCTTGTCCCAAGTGCCGAGCATTTCCTGAAGCTCAGCGGGGTCGGTCGTGCCGAGGTACTTTTCGGCAAGGTCGGTGCGGATCTGCCATCCGCCCGGAGTGGCCTGCCAGAAGAGGGCGTAAGTGTCGCCGGAGGCGGCATCAGTGCCGAGGGAGAGGTTGTACTCATACATGTTGGCAAGGTCAGCATCCGTGATGCCGAGATCCTCGACGTTCTTCAAAAGGCCGGACTGAACGTACTTCTGGACGTAGCCGACTTCGAGGAGCATGATGTCGGGGTACTGCTCATTGGTGGGGTCTGCGAGAATGGCGTCTATCTTTTCCTGATAGATGCTGGAGTCGCCGACGTTGACGAACTCAATGCGGGCGATTTCGTCCTCGCTGAGGTACTGCGGGAGCACCTTTTCGAGAATGGTGACAAAGTCGGTGTTCCATGCCCAAACATAGAACTTTTCAGCGGACGCAGCTTCCTCGGCGGCGGGCGCTTCGGCGGCAGCGGGTGCTTCGGCAGGGGCGGCTTCCTCGGCGGGAGCGGCGCTCTGGCCGCAGGCGCAGAGAGCGAACACCATGACGAGGGCAAGAATAAGTGCTAATGCCTTTTTCATTTAGATATTCCTCCTAGTTTTTTGTGATTTATTTTGACTGCAAAGCAGTTATCACCTTATTCGTTGATGTCCGCAACCGATGAGCGGACGCGGATGCGGCCGTTGACGATGACGCGGTCGAGCAGCGTGGTCTTCGGACGCTCGATGAGGTCAACCAGCCCCTTTGCCGCGAGGCGGCCAAGCTCGGCGGTGTTTTGGCAGTAGGTGGTGAGCTTGGGGCTGACGATGTCGGCAAGGCCGATGCCGTCATAGCCGATGGCGGAGATGTCCTCCGGGACGCGCAGACCAAGCTCGTTTATCGCGTTCATGCCGCCGATATATGAATAATCGTCGGGGAAGAGAATGCAGGTGGGGCGCGGGTTGAGGCGCAGAAGCTCGCGCGTGACGCGGGCGCAGCCCTCGGCGTCGTGGTAGCGGCTTTCGCGGATATACTCCTCCGGCACGTCAAGGCCAAGCTCATCACAGGCGCGGTAAAAGCCGGTGAGGCGGTTTTCGGTGACGGCGGTGTGCTCGCCGTGGATATAGGCGATGCGGCGGTGACCCATGGAGTGGGCGTATTTGACAAGCTCGCTCATTCCGTTGACGTTGTCGGACACGACGGCGAGGCAGTTGTTGAAAATATGGTCGATGGTGACGACGGGCAGCTCGGAGGCCACAAGCTCTTGCACCTGCGGGTCGGTGAAGTCGACACATGCGATTATCACGCCGTCCACGCCGCGATACAGGCAGTGCTGCAAATAGCTCGACGCGCGGCGGCCGATGTTCTTATTGATAAATGTGACGTCATAGCCCTGCGCCTCGGCCTCGACCTTGAGGCTGTCGAGCACGGCGGAGAAATATTCGTGCGCAAGGCCGCTGCTCTGCTCGTCAACAAAGAGTATGCCAATGTTATAGGTGCGATTCGTTTTGAGCGCGCGGGCGGCGGAGTTGGTCATGTAGCCCAGCTCGTCGGCCATGCGGGCGATGCGCTCGCGCGTTTCCTCGCCGATGTCGGGCTGGCCGTTGAGCGCCTTGCTGACCGTGGCGATGGACACGCCGCAGCGCTGTGCGATTTCTTTCATTGAGACCATATTGCTCTTTCTCCCGTCGCGTGACTTAACCGTTTAAGCAAGTCTAAAATATCGCATTTCTGTCAAAAAAGCAAGCGTTTGTTTTTGAAAAATGCGGCTCTCTGCGCATTTTTGGAACAAGTGCACAGTTTGGTCACGAAAATTTGTCTATCCTGCTACAAAGAAATTTTCGTAGATTTTCGTAAAACTTGGGAATATGCACAAAATGGGGCATGTATTTTTGCGCAGAATAGCCAAAACGCGGTTTTCGGCGCAAAAAGCTATTGCATTTGGGGCGAAAATCATTTATTGTTTTAGAGCGTAATTATACACTTAAACGGTTTCGATATGAAGCCGCAGCAATACACGTCAAGCTTCTTTGGAGGATAATCTCATGAGGTACGGACATTTTGACGACGCCGCGAGGGAATATATCATCGACACACCGCGCACTCCCCTGCCCTGGATCAACTATCTCGGCAGCGACGATTTTTTCACGCTCGTGTCGAACACCGGCGGCGGGTACAGCTTTTATAAGGACGCGCGGCTGCGCCGTCTGACGCGCTATCGCTACAACTCAAGCCCGCTTGACAGCGACGGTCTGCACATTTATATCAAGGACGGCGAGAGCGTGTGGAACATCGGCTGGCAGCCGACGCAGACGGAGCTGGACGGCTATGAATGCCGCCACGGGCTGGGATACACGGTCATTTCCGGGCGCAAGGACGGCGTTGAGGCGCGGCAGGAGATGTTCGTGCCGCGCGGGGACGACTGCCTGCTGATGCGCGTGAGCGTGAAAAACACCACGGACGCCGCCAAGGCGCTGACGCTGTTCGGCTATGTGGAGTTTTGCCTTTGGGACGCGATGGACGACGCGTCCAACTTCCAGCGCAACTACTCCGTCGGCGAGGTCGAGGTCACGCCGAGGGCGATATACCACAAAACCGAGTACCGCGAGCGGCGCGACCATTACGCCGTGCTGTGGGCAAACGAGGATTTCGACGGCTTTGACACCGCGCGCGACGCGTTTGTCGGCGTGTACGGCGCGCCGAGCATGCCGCAGGCCGTCAAGGCCGGGCACTGCACCAACAGCATTGCCCACGGCTGGGCGCCGGTGGGGGCGATGGAGTTTGACGTCGCGCTCCGCCCCGACGAGGAGAAAGAGCTGATAATCGGCCTGGGCTATATCGAGAACGCGCAGAGCGAGAAGTTCACCGCGCCGGGCGTGATCAACAAGGGCAAGGCCGAGGCGATGCAGGCGCGGTATTTGACTTCTGCGCAGTTTGACGCGGCGTTTGCGGCGCTGGGCGAATTTTGGAGCGCGCTTTTGGGCAATTACCGGCTCGACGGCGGCGACGAGCGCCTTGAGCGCATGGTGAACATTTGGAATCAATATCAGTGCATGGTGACGTTCAACATGAGCCGCTCGGCGAGCTATTTTGAAAGCGGCATGGGGCGCGGCATGGGTTTTCGCGATTCGTGCCAGGATCTGCTGGGCTTTGTGCACATGATTCCCGAACGCGCGCGCGAGCGCATACTCGACATTGCCGCCACGCAGTTCCCCGACGGGAGCGCGTATCACCAATATCAGCCCCTGACGAAAAAGGGCAACCTCGCCGTCGGCAGCGGGTTCAACGATGACCCCCTGTGGCTCATCGCGGGGGTGGACGCGTATCTGCGCGAAACCGGCGACTGGGGCATACTCGACGAGCAAGTCCCCTTTGACAATGACGAAACGCTGTCCCGCTCGCTGATGGAGCATCTGCGGCGCAGCTTCAATTATATCCCGACGCACCTTGGGCCGCACGATTTGCCGCTCATCGGCCGCGCCGACTGGAACGACTGCTTGAATCTCAACTGCTTTTCCGCGCATCCGGGCGAAAGCTTCCAGACCACGGGGCCGAGTGAAGGGCCTGTGGCGGAGAGCGTGTTCATCGCGGGCATGTTCGTCAAATACGGGCGCGCTTATGCCGAGATTTGCCGCCGCCGCGGCCTTGCGGGCGAGGCGGAGGAATGCGAGCGCGCGATTGACGCGATGGAAAAGGCCGTTCTGTCCGCCGGGTGGGACGGCAAGTGGTTCATCCGCGCTTATGACGCGTTCGGCGCGCCCGTGGGCAGCCGCGTGTGCGACGAGGGGCAGATTTTCATCGAGCCGCAGGGCATGTGCGTCATGGCGGGCATAGGCCGCGCCACCGGCGAGGCTGAGACCGCGCTGAAAAGCGTGAAAGAGCGGCTCGACACCGAGCACGGCATAGTGCTGTTGCAGCCGGCGTACACTGCGTATCATCTCAATCTCGGCGAGATAACGAGCTATCCGCCGGGGTACAAGGAAAACGCGGGCATATTCTGCCACAATAACCCGTGGATCACCTGCGCCGAGACCGTGCTCGGCCACGGCAACCGCGCTTATGAGGTGTATTCTAAGACCTCGCCCGCCTACACCGAGCAGCGGAGCGACATCCACCGCACCGAGCCGTATGTGTACAGCCAAATGATCGCCGGCAAGGACGCGAGCGCGTTCGGCGAGGCGAAAAACAGCTGGCTGACGGGCACGGCGGCGTGGTCGTTTGTCAGCGTGAGTCAGGCGATATTGGGCATAAAGCCCGGCTATGACGGGCTGGAAATCGACCCGTGCATTCCGTCCGACCTGCGCGAGTTCACCGTGACGCGCCGCTACCGCGGGGCGACGTACATAATCCACGTGCAAAACCCCAACGCCGTCGAGCACGGAATAAAAACCCTCACCGCAAACGGACAAACGCTAACCGCCCCCACCCTCCCCCTAGCCAAGACAGGAGAAACGGTGGAAGTGAATGTGGTAATGGGGTGAAACAATATGAATAAGCAAAACAGGTCTGTAGCTATTTTTCACTACAGACCTGTTTGCATTTTTAATGGTTTTCAGCCGTATTGCTCGGAGAGGTAGATGGAGGCGCGGGATTGGGTGCGGGTGGCGGATTCGGAGGCGGTTGTTTCACTGCACATATAGGCGTTATACTCCGACTGGATGATGGAGAATAGGGCTTCGTCGTAGATGGTGGTGTTTTCTATGGAAGTTATCACGGCGGTGAGCTTTTCTATGTCGGCGTCGGTGAGCTTTATGGGGTCTGCGCCCGGAAGGCTGAGCATCGAGGCCACGCCTTGCGTTTTGGCCGTGTCCAGTGTTTTTTGCAATTGGGGCGTGTAAACCGGCAGGGCGATGTCTGCGGGGGATGTGAGCATAAACTTGACGAAAGCCCAGCAGCCGTCAATATTATCGCCGGGGGAGAGAATGGCCACGGGGTCATAGAGGTGAACATCCGCGCCGTTTTTGCCGGTTGATGACGGCCAGCCTATAAAGCTCAGCTCACAACCCGCTTGCTGCTCGGAAAATTTGAGCTTGCTTATCTCATCCACCCATGTAAGCGCCGTCATTCGCAGGCCATCGCCGACTAATTTCGCGCCCGAACCGAAAATCATATTATTGGGGTCTTCGGGCGTTTCGCGTATCTTTTTCGCAACGGACAAAAGGTTTATGAAAGCGTCGCTGTCAAATGAGCACGTGCCGGTTGCCCAGTCGACATAGTCATTCATCGAGCGTTTGATGATGTGGTTGAGATACGCCTCGTGGGTCACGTTGTAAATGGTCATGACGTCGTCGGTCAGGCTTTCGTCGAGGCGTAAATACTGCTCAAGCGTCCAGCCGCAGACGTCGCCGAACAGCTCACGCTTGGCGAGCATGGTTTCAAAGGAATATGTCCCGGCGAGATAGTATATTGCGCCGTCATAACGCAGGGCATTGGCTATGGAGATATCTTGAATGCCCACGTCAGGGTCATTTTCCATGAGGGATGTCATGTCAACGAGCAAATCATTGCGCATATAGGGAAAGGGCGAGACGGACGAAACGCATATCATATCGGGGAACGCGCCGCTTATTATGTCCGCGTCCAGGCACATGGCCGCCGTTTCGGCGTCAAGTGTGCCGCCGTCGGAATAGTCAACTATCGTGACATAATAATCGGGCGAGGCGCTGTTGAAGCGGGCGACCGTTGTTTGAAGCTCATCCGCCGAGTCGAGCGAGGCGAGGCGGAGCTGAGTTTTGGGTTTCCACGCTGCGGGGTCTGCCGGGGAAAGGAGGCAAAACTCCCCGGCGGTTTTCACGAGATATTCGCCGTTGCCGAGGTCGACGGGGTTTCCCAAGGCATTGAGCGCAAGGGAGCATTCCTGCCAAATAATCTCCGGCGTGGGAGAAAAGCTCTCATCAAGCGTAAAAAGCCCGTCGGCATTGAAAAGCAGCAAGCGCTCATTTTTCGCGTCGGGGACGATTGTCCCGCTCTCTGTCACGGCGAGCGGGGTCGGCACGAAGTCGGCATTGAGCGAGTATATCTCATCGCCGTTTCCCGTGGCGCATATAAGCAGGGTTTCGCCGTTGAGGGAGAGGGCGGTGTGCGCCGAGGCGGGCGGCAAGCCGCCGTCAAATTCAAGCACTCCGTCGCTTGACACGGCGGCGAGCCTTGAATCGCCGTAAAAGACGAACAAAGTGCCGTTGGCATAATTGAGGGCGTTTATGCCCGCCATTTGCGGGACAAGGGCGGTGGCGTCAAGCTCGGCAGTCAGAGCTCCGTCAAGGGAGAGATTGACGAGCTTATAGCCGCTGCCGGATTGGGAATAAACATTTTCAAGCACCCACACACTGCTGTCGTACACGGTATAGGCCGAGATGATATCGGAGGTTGTATACACGACGTCGCCGCCGACGATGATGTGGGAATCACCCGAAATGTGAGAGGCAAAGCAGACGAGCTCATCGCCGCACCTTTTCGCCTGATAGGCATTGCCGGGGAGGGTGTACGGCTCGGCTTTATAGCACTTGCCTATCCCCTGCCATTCGCCCGCGGCGGAAAGAGGGGAAAAAGAGGCGGCGTTTTCGCCCGCGCCGTCATCCGCCGCGCCGCAT
The DNA here is from genome assembly GCA_964623675.1 of uncultured Oscillospiraceae bacterium. Classification (GTDB taxonomy): domain Bacteria; phylum Bacillota; class Clostridia; order Oscillospirales; family Oscillospiraceae; genus Limivicinus. Next base: position 31,480 of record CAZUSM010000001.1, on the reverse strand, counting down.
GCGCAGAGGAGAAAAAGCATGGTGAGAGTGAGAAAGAGGGCAAGAAGCTTTTTCACGAAAACACACTCCTTTTACGAGACATTACAAGAAAACTTCCTGCATACTTTGACGTTTACAGGAAGTTTTTGTTCCGTATTTGGTTTATTTGGCCTGTTTCATGGAGAGGGAGATGCGGTGCTTTTTCTCGTCCACGTCGAGGACGACGACTTTGACCGTGTCGCCGACGGAGACGGCCTCGCTGGGGTGGCGGATGAACTTGTCACTGACCTGAGAGATGTGGACAAGGCCGTCCTGATGGACGCCGATGTCGACGAAAACACCGAAGTCGATGACGTTGCGCACTGTGCCCATGAGTTCCATGCCGGGCTTGAGATCCTTTATCTCCAGCACGTCCTTGCGCAGGAGCACCGGGGGCAGCTCATCGCGCGGGTCGCGGCCGGGCTTCATGAGCTCGGAGACGATGTCATTGAGCGTCGGCTCGCCGACGGCGCACTCGGCGGCGAGCTTCGCCGCGCCCACGGCCTTGACGCGCGCGGGCAAGGCCGCAATGCCGCCCGCGGCAACATCGTCGAGGGTATAGTCGCAGAGTTCAAGAAGCTTTTTCGCGGCGGCGTAGCTTTCGGGGTGGACGGCGGTGTTGTCGAGCACCTGCGCGCTTTCCGGCACACGGAGGAAGCCCGCGCACTGCTCAAAGGCCTTCGGGCCGAGCTTGGGCACTTTGGAAATTTGTTTTCGGTCGGTGAAGGCGCCGTTTTGCTCACGATAGGTGACGATGTTTTTGGCGGTGGTCTTGGTCAGGCCGGAAACGCGCTGCAGCAGCGAGGGGGAGGCAGTGTTGATGTCAACGCCGACGGCGTTGACGCAGTCCTCGACCACGCCGTCAAGCGTTTCGGCGAGCTTGTTTTGCGGCATGTCGTGCTGATACTGGCCGACGCCGATGGCCATGGGGTCAATCTTGACAAGCTCGGCAAGGGGGTCTTGCAGGCGGCGCGCGATGGACACGGCAGAACGGAGATTGACGTCAAACTCCGGGAACTCCTCAGCCGCGAGGGGCGAGGCGGAGTAAACCGACGCGCCGGCCTCGTTGACAATGGCGTAGGACTGACCCGTACCAAGCTCGTGGAGCATTTCAACAGTCATCTGCTCGGTTTCGCGCGAGGCCGTGCCGTTGCCGATGGCGATGTGCTCAACGCCGTGCTTTTTGATGAGCGCGGAGAGCTTGGCAATGGCCTCGCGCTTTTTGTTGTCGCCGAACGTGGGGTAAACGACGGCGGTGTCGAGCACCTTGCCCGTGCCGTCGATGACGGCGACCTTGCAGCCGTTGCGGTATCCGGGGTCGAGCCCCATGGTGACCTTGCCCTTGACGGGCGGCTGCATCAAAAGGGGCTTGAGGTTGAGGGCGAACATTTTGATTGCGCCCTCGGAGGCCATATCGGTGAGGGCGTTGCGCTCCTCGCGCTCCATGGACGGCCACATAAGGCGGTCATAAGCGTCCTCGGCCGCAGAGCGAACAAAGGCCATGGCCGGGCTGCCGGGGATTATGACCGCGCGGCGAACGCGCTGAAGCGCAAGCTCGCGGTCAAGCTCCAGAGAAACCTTGAGCATGCCCTCTTTCTCGCCGCGATTGACGGCGAGAACCTGATGCCCCTGCAGGCGGTTGACACGCTGCTTGAAGTCATAATAAAGGCGATAAACCGAGTCCTCGTCCGTGGCGGCCTTGGAGACAAGGCTGGCATTGGCTTCGATAAAGGCGCGGAGCTTGCTTCTGATGTCGGCGTCGTCGGAAATGCACTCGGCAATGATGTCGGACGCCCCGGCAAGGGCGGCCTCGACGGTTTCCACGCCCTTTTCGGGGTCTATGTACGCCTCGGCAAGCGTTTCGGGCGCGGGGCTGTCGGCGCGCTGGGCGAAGATTTCATCCGCGAGAGGGCCGAGACCCTTTTCGCGCGCCATGGTGGCGCGGGTGCGGCGCTTGGGCTTATAGGGGCGATAAAGATCCTCTAATGCGGCAAGGGTTTCCGCCGCGTCGATGGCCGCGGCAAGCTCATCGGTGAGCTTGCCCTGCTCGTTTATGGTGTTTTTGACGGTTTCGCGCCGCTCGGCAAGCGAGCGGAGATACTCCAGCCGCTCGGCGAGAGTGCGCAGGGCGGTGTCGTCCATCGCGCCGTGCAGCTCTTTGCGGTAGCGCGCGATGAAGGGAATGGTGTTGCCCTCGTCCAAAAGCTTTATGACGTTGTCAATGTGCGTCTGCTCGCGGTTGAGCTCGCGGGCAAGAATCTCGTTAATGCTGTTCAATGGGTTTTCTCCTTGGTTGGTTTTGTCGATTAGTTATACCACATTTCACGGATTTTTAATAGTGGCAAAATGACGATTGCGAAAAGCGGAAATAGAAAGACGCTTAGGCTGATTTTTAAACCATTTCAATTTACTGATTTTAAGAATGGGTGGCTCGGACACTTTTCAAAAAAATTTTCATCAAAGTATTAGAGTAAAAAAAAGACGGCACTTGTCAATGATCAAGATGAACGGTGCATACGCACCGCCATTAACAAATGCTTACTGTTTTTTGTTCACAAGCAGGCAAAGCAGCCATTCCTCAATGCATTTAACTGCCCCGTTTAATTCTTAGTTACTATGCGTGAAAAAGCTGATGGCAAACACTGCAAGTGTGTCCCTCCTTGCAAACAATCTATTATTGAACCCTCGCGCAAAATGGATATTGATGTTTGGGATTGAAAGCATACAACTGCGATAATTCCTATAAGGCGCTCTCTGCTATTTACAAATGCTATAAAAAGTGCTATAATAGTTTTTATACTCATTACATAGAGGTTATTTATGGATTTTGCAAATAATATTAAACTAGTTAGATTGCAGTTAAAAATGACACAAGAAGATCTCGCACACGAATTGGGAGTTAGTTATGCCACCGTTAATCGTTGGGAAAACGGCAGTTATAATCCAAGCAGACTTGCAAAGAAAACATTTGAAAACTTCTGTAAAGCAAGGAACATAGCAAATGGTGATACAGATGAAGAATAACTTTGTTGATTTATTTGCAGGATGTGGTGGATTGAGTTTGGGAATGGAACAAGCGGGATTTCAAGTTGCATTCGCAAGCGACATTGATCCCATCTGCTCGCAAACATATTTAGCAAACAGGGCGCTAGGCGCGGATAAAATGTTTGTAGGCGATATTGCAGAATTAAATCGCAGATACTCTGAATTTGCTAAACAATTTGCTAATGTAGCTTTAGTGTGTGGTGGTCCCCCTTGTCAAGGCTTTTCTACAGCCAATAGACAGCGCTTGATAAACGACCCGAGAAACGTTCTGTACAAAGAATATTTGGTTTTTTTGAAAAATTCTCGTCCCAAGTTTTTTGTTATGGAAAATGTAAAGGGGATGTTGAATAAAACTGATGAAATATTAGCTGATATAAAAGAATATCTCGGACAAGAATACGATGTTTTTTTTGATGTTTTCAATGCTAAGAATTTTGGTGTCCCTCAAAATCGTGAGAGGGTATTTTTAATTGGCAATCGAATTGGTGTTTCATCTAAACAAATAATCGAAGAAATCCACAATAGAGAAACTACAACGCCAAGATTTACTTTATATGACGCTATAGCCGATCTGCCTCAATTAGAGCCGAACCGGATAAAGAATAATAACAAAAGCGAATGCGCCGGGACAGGATATACCCGTATAGAGTATTCGTATGCGGCTACTCCGTTTTATTCGTTTATTAATGGTGAAAGAAAAATTGATTATCTGTATAATCACAAAAACAGGTACAACAATGACAGAGATATAGAAATATTTACTCGGCTGCCGCAAGGTGCAAATTCGTTGCACGAATGTATTGCAGATATTATGCCATATAAATCCCGCAACGGCATATTTAAAGACAAATATTTCAAGTTGCGTTTCAATGATGTTTGCAAGACCATTACTTCACATATGAGATTCGACTGTAATATGTATATTCATCCAACACAGGCACGAGGCTTGTCCCCCCGTGAAGCCGCAAGGATACAGACATTTCCTGATGATTTTGTTTTTTTCGGACCTCAAAACAGTTGGTATAAGCAGATCGGGAATGCTGTTCCTGTGAAATTAGCGCAAGTTATCGGGGAGGAGATTATCAAATACTTATGAACCATTTAGAATTGTTTGCAGGCATAGGTGGATTCAGACAAGCCTTAACCTTGCTAAGTGAGGATTTTGATATTCCTCAAGCAACGATTGCTTTTTCCGAAATTGATTCAAGTGCAGTTAAATCCTACAAAGCTATCTACAATACAGAGCATGAGCTTGAAATGGGAGACATAGTTGCCTTTAATCAAGACGAGGAAAACATACTCTCCCTTCCTAAAATTGATTTGCTGACCGGTGGGTTTCCCTGCCAGGCCTTTAGCATGATGGGAAAGCAAAAAGGATTTGAGGATATGCGTGGAAATGTATTTTTTCAAATTCTTGAAATTCTAAAAAGAACAAAGCCTAAATATGTGTTGTTGGAAAATGTGCGTAATCTGAAGACACATAATAACGGACAAACCTTTGCATATATTTTGGCGTCGTTAAAGAATTGCGGGTATAAAAATATCTATTTCGATATCTTTAATACCGAGGATTTTGGATTAGCTCAAAAGCGGAATAGAGTATTTATTTTGGCAACAACAGAAGAAATTGAGGGATTCAGCTTTACTAGCAAAGTCGTAAAAAGTGTTTTTTCTAACGTGATGAAAGATACCTCTCTTTTAATGCAGCAATCTACACACGATATCTTGGAAAAAACAGTGAGTGAGAAATTCTATCTTTCCGAGACAATTAAACCAACCATTTTGTCAAATGGGACGAAAACATATCATTCAAAGTCTGAAATTAACCCACTGATCGCAAAACCCTTAACTGCAACTATGGTAAAAATGCACCGCGCTTGCCAAGATAACTATTTTAGTGATGGGTATATTCAAGCCGTAGATCCCGTTGCATACTTAGAAACCTCTTATACGAAGGAAGAACTTTGCAAACAACGTATTCGCAAAATAACGCCGAAGGAGGCATTTCTGTTACAAGGATTTTCGGCAGAATGTTTTGAAAAAGCTGCTTCAGCAGGGGTAAGCAATGCGCAGCTTTATAAACAAGCGGGAAATGCCGTTAGCGTCAATACTGTGTACGCCATCTTTTACTATTTATTTGTTCATTTGAAATTGAGGTGATGATAAGTGTTTTTTGAACTTCACAACGAAAAAATAATTGCATATAAGCAATTAACCGATGCAGATTTAGGACGGAGTAAAACGTCTAATCAGACGCACATTGGCTTGTTTGGCGATGTATTTACATATTTGCCAAATAGTTTTGAGATAGAAGATAGTATGCTCATTTATAACAACGCAGTTGAGTTTCTGCCTTTAAATTTTGATAGAATCGAAAATCCCGACGGCTCATTTAGAAGCCCGAAGATTAGAAAAGGCGAAAAGAACGAAGTTAGCGTTGTTACCTTCATCAGAGATCGCGCCAAAGAATATGCTGATAATGTTCGATGGTATCTCTTTTGGTTTGGGCTAAAAGGCGGTCAGCCCGTGTTTTTCCTTTTTAATGAAAATTCTAACACATACAGAGAGACGGCATTGTTAGGTATTGAGTTAAGGGAAGGGATAAAAAATCGTATTACGGAACAAGCCCCTCAGTTCACCCCTCTGTTAGAATATTTAGAGAAAATCGTAAACGAAACAGGCGCGAGAATAGCAGAAGAATTGGAAGTAATTGCACAAACTACTGCTGTTGCTCCTAAAAAGTATCGCGAATACGATATGAATAAAGCTCGTGAGATTTTTGCTAAAATCGGCAAAGAAGGCGAGTTCCTTATTGAGCGTCATTTTGCCAAATTAAAAGAAACAGGTGAGATTGTCAACTATAAATGGCTCAACGAGGAAAGAGAAAGCGGGATGCCCTATGATTTCTATTTTGAGACCAAAGCGGGTGAAATTATATACCTTGATGTAAAAACCACCAATTATAAATTCGCCCAGAAAATGATTTTTAGTAGCCAGGAAATCAATTTTGCAACTTCTACTGATTGCAAATATTACATTTACCGCGTGTATATGAACGAAAATGGCGAGAGATGCGTCAAAATTTGCACCAATGCCAAAGGATTGTTTATGTATATCCATTGTCAAACTGTTGACTACGAAAAAGCGTTGGTAAATGTTGCGAAAATAGAAACGGTAAAATTAGCAATTCTGCCTACACAAGAAGACTTGAGGTTCGGACAGCAGATTGTTTTGCCTGCATAATTCTTTTACGGTGCATAATAGTTCGTTATGCACCGTTTGTTTATTCACGCCCGCGATTTCCATCTCTGTAGAGATCATGAGAGTTCAGAGACAAATAAGAGTTGTTTATAGTGGAGGGGCATTATAAAGCGTTTCCAAGAGATATTACTTGATATTGCGGACATAGGTAGTGCTGTCTTTCACACTTTCCATCAGATATTGAACGTGAGAACTGCCCTGTTTCAATAAGTTGGTTTTTACCGCTTCTGTCAAATAATTGTCGACGGTGAGTGGGTAGGCTGTGAAGTGGCGCTGTGGCTGAGCGAGGACGAGGCAAAGGACATCAGCGTGATTGAAATGAGCCAAGGCATCATGACCGGCGGCGAGATTCAGCCCGCCCCGCCCAATGAGCAATTCATGGTTGAAGCCTTTGAAAGCAAGGCAAACATCCACGTGTTCACGCGCTCAAAGGTCATGGGCTTTGAGCGCGTGAAGACCAAGAAGCTCGGCGAGCACGACATTGAGGCCGACACCGTGATAATCTCCATCGGGCTCAAGCCCATGCAGACGGTGTACGACGAGCTGAAAGATACCATGGGCGAGAGCGTTTACCTCGTGGGCGACGCGGAAGCCTCCGGCAACATCCTCACAGCGGTTGAAAAAGCAAATCAGGTCGCAAAAGCAATATAATCGGGAGAATAGGACAATGCCTTTGCGAAGGCTTTCGCCGGGGCTGATGCTCTGAAAACCGATTGCCGTTCAATACATCACTTCTACATCTTATTAACGCGGCAAACGCCCGGCTCGTTTGAGTCGGGCGCTTGTTGTGTTTGATTATGCCGCTTGCAAGAAGTGCAGCGGGTCGACGCTTTGGCCGTCGGCAAAGACGGCGAAGTGCAGGTGACTCCCCTGCCCGACTTCGGCCAGCGCGCTCGTGCCGACCGCGCCGATGATATACCCGGCCTCGACACTGTCGCCCGTGGCGACGGGCGGTTCGGGGGCGAGGCTGGCATAGACGGCCTTGGTGCCGTCGCCGTGGTCGATGGTGACGACGGTGCCGTAAAGGTCATCTGTCTCGACGCTCTCGACCGTGCCGCCGCGCGTGGCGGTGACGGTGCTGCCGTCGGGCGCGTCGATGTCGAGGCCGGCGTGGGTGCGCCAATCGCGGAGCGTGACGTCATAAGCAAGCGCGTCAACGCTGTGGCCGCGCTCGACGCTGCCGCTGACAGGCCAGAGCCACATAGGCGCGGTTTCCTCAAACGCCTCGGCAAGTTGGGCGTCGGCGCTGTCGGCGTCGAGCGCGCCGTCGTTCATCGCGGGGACGGCGCTGCCGTCCAACGCGCCCGCCTCGGTGACGGGGTTGTCCGTCGGGGTGATTATGACGGTCTCGACGCGCTTGTTGGAATAAAGCGCCGAGTCGTCGGTGACGATGTCTTTTGCCATAGTCTCATTTCCTGCCGCCATCATCCATGCGGAAACGCCGATAACCGCGGCGCAGAGGAAAAGGACTATGTAAAAGCCCTTACCCGTGAAAAATCTCTCCAGCCTCTTGCCGGAGTCGCTGCTGTTCATAGTTTTTGACCTCCATTTGCAGTAAATCTTTTGTCTGCATTCCTATTCTTGCCTGCAATGGAGGATATTATACATGAAAGCGCCCCGCGATTTTTCGGCGGGGCGTTTGCATATTATTTGGTGTGCTCTTATATCACTTAATAGAGAAAAACGCGTCCATGCCAGGGTACTCGGCGGCGTCGAAAAGCTCATCCTCGATGCGGAGAAGCTGATTGTACTTCGCGACGCGGTCGGTGCGGGAGGGGGCGCCGGTTTTGATTTGACCGGCGTTGACGGCCACGGAAATGTCGGCAATGGTGGTGTCCTCGGTCTCTCCGGAGCGGTGGGACACGACCGCCGTCCACCCCGCGCGATGCGCGGCCTGAATGGCGTCAAGCGTTTCGGTGAGCGTGCCGATTTGGTTGAGCTTGATGAGCACGGAGTTGGCGGCGTTGAGGGCAATGCCCTTTTTGATGCGCTCGGTGTTGGTGACAAAGAGGTCGTCGCCGACAATCTGAATGCGGCTGCCGAGGCGGCGCGTCATGAGGCACCAGCCGTCCCAGTCGTTTTCGCCCATGCCGTCCTCGATGGAGATGATGGGGTACTTGTTGACGAAGTCCTCCCACATGTCAACCATCTGCTCGCTCGTCATGACCGTGCCGCGCTTGGGGAGGTGATAGCACTTGTCATTTTCGTCATACCAATCGGACACTGCGCCGTCAATGGCGATTTTGAAGTCTTCGCCGGGGGTATAGCCGGCCTTTTCCATGGCCGCGACAAGCGCCTTGAGCGCGTCCTCGTCGCTGTCGAGATTGGGGGCGTAGCCGCCCTCATCGCCCACGCCGGAGGCGGGGACGACGGACTTGAGCGCGTGGAAAACCTCTGCGCACATTCTCAACGCCTCGGCAAAGCTTTTGGCGCTGATGGGCATGATCATAAACTCCTGAATGTCAACATTCGAGCTTTTGGCATGCGCGCCGCCGTTCAAGACGTTCATCATCGGCACGGGCAAGGTCTTGGCGTTGACGCCGCCGATGTAATTATAAAGGCTTGTCCCGGTGGCCTCGGCGGCGGCCTTGGCGCAGGCCAGCGACGCGCCGAGAATGGCGTTTGCGCCGAGGCGGGTCTTGTTAGGTGTGCCGTCAATTTCGATGAGCATCTTGTCAAGCGAGGTCTGGTCAAGCGCATTGAGGCCGACCATGGCCTCGGCAATCTCGCCGTTGACGTTTTCAACGGCGGTCAAAACGCCCTTGCCGCCATAGCGGCGCATATCGCCGTCGCGCTTTTCGCAGGCCTCATACATGCCCGTGGACGCGCCGGAGGGCACTGCCGCGCGGCCGACCGTGCCGTCATCGAGCGTGACCTCGACCTCGACCGTGGGGTTGCCGCGCGAGTCGAGAATCTCGCGCGCCATAACGTCGACTATTTCAAAATACTGTTTCATGGTATCTGCTCCTTTATTTCGTGTGCTCTTATTATAACCCATCGCGCGGCAAAAATAAAGAGCGCGGCGGCACGGAGACGAGAAAAATTTTTCGGGCAAAATCGGTTTCCTCTCTTCGTCAATGTGCACAGTTTTGGATTGCCGTTTCTGCTCTAATGCACAAAAATATCAATTTCCGTTGACTTATCGGACGCGTAATGATAAATTTGTATCAGCATATTTTGGGATTATTCTAACAAGGAACGGAGGTAAGCAATTGAGAGACCTGAAGCACCTGAGCTATTTTGAAAACCTCGTGCGCGAGTCGGGCAACGAGCTGATATGGCAAGCGAAAAACGAGGGCAAGGTCTGCGTCGCGTTCGTGTGCGAGAACACGCCGGAGCCTTTGATGAACCTGGGCGGAACGTTTTCCGTCCGTCTGTCCGCGCCGAACACGGGGTCGATGGACATCGCGACCTATTACATGACGAGCCTGCTGTGCGAAACGAGCCGCGCCCTGCTGGAGCGCGCAATCGAGGGCGGGTTCAGCTTCGCCGACTGCGTCATCGCGCCGGACGGCTGCACGATGATCAACCGGTGCGTGGAGAACATGGAGCTGTTGAAAACCATGGGCAAGGGGAACGAAAAATTCTTCCACGAGTACATGGAAATCCCCCTGAAGGCCGACGACAACGGCGTGGAACTGCTGAAGCTCCAGTGCAAAAACCACATTCTCACTCCCCTGCACGAAAAATACGGCATTGACGTGTCCGACGCGGCGATCAGACGCGCCGTGGAGGAGCACAACCACGTGTGCCGCCTCATCCGCGAGCTTGGCGAATTCCGCAAGGAGGAGAGGCCGCGCATCACGGGGTATGAGTTCCACACAATCACGCTGGCCACCTACGTCGCGCCGAAGTATCTGCTGATTGACAAGCTGGAGGAGACGCTGGAGGAAGTGCGCGCGCGCGAGCCGGAGGAAAAGCCTTACCGCGCGAGAATCGCGCTGGTCGGCTCAGAGGTGGACGACGGCGGCTTTGTCAAGCTCATCGAGGAAACCGGCGCTTATGTGTGCGCCGACCGCTTCTGCTTCGGGTCACTGCCGGGGCGGGACGTCATTGAGCTCAACGACACCGAGGACGCGCTGACCCAGCTTTGCCGGGCGTATGTTTATCGCGGGCAGTGCCCGCGGCAGATGAACATGGAAAAGGTGTACGGCCGCAAGCAATACGTCAACGACATCGCGCTTGAATACAACGCCGACGGCATTATTTATCAGCAGATCAAATTCTGCGACCCGTGGGCTTATGAGCGGCTGATGGGCTCGACGATGCTGAGGGACGATTACGGCTTCCCGGTGATGAGCGTGGACAGACCGTACAACATCGCCACGTCCGTCGGGCAGATGCGCACGCGCGTACAGGCCTTTGTGGAAAGCATTGAAATAAAGAAGCTTCAGGGAGGTGCGAAATAATGGCGTTGGTGAAAAATCCGAAAGAGCGCCCCGGTGAAAAAAGCCTCGGCGTGTTGTTCAATGACGGCAAGGTGCGCCGCCGCCGCGAATGGCGCGGCGTGAAAGACACGTTTTATGATTACACCCGGTGGCTCTACCTGATGTCGATTCTCGCCGGGGTCATCATCAAGCCCCGCAACATCAAGGCCATGTTCCGCTATCGCTGGTTTGCAAACTATTTGGCCGTGCCGCACATGATGGATAAGTTCACGATGGGCTTGCGCGATGAGCCGCTGCGCATCACGCACACGGCGATGGACTTCGTGGTGAAGGACGTGGCCACGTGCATCCAAAACTCCGTGCGCGGCGACAGGCACACCGGCAACGACGTGAAATACTCCGAGCGCTGTGTGCTGACCGACGAAAACGCGATGACGGCGTTCATGATGGGCTTCCCCATGCTCAATGACATTCTGCGCGAAGTGCCCACCATGTTCTCGGCAAACCTCCTCAACCAGTACTCCGCCACGCATTACATCGACGTGGCGCAGCAGTTCGGCATTCCGGGCGACGTGTGCCCCATGCCGGAGGTCGAGGCGGGCATATCCATCGAGGATGACTTTCCCGTGCTGGGCAAATGCGCGGTGCAGGTGAACACCACGTGCGACGGCTCGCTCATGGGCAACGGCGTCATCGCCAAGCGTCTGGAGCGCGAATACGGCATTCCGACGTTCCAGCTGGTCGCGCCCATGCGCCACCGCGAGGAGGACGTGCAGGAATACGCCGCCAATGACATCAAAAACGCCATTGCCTTCATCGAAGAGCAGACGGGCGAAAAGTGGGATTGGAAGGCATACTTCGAGTGCGCCAAGCGCGTCAACGACACCACGCGCAACCGCGTGGAATGGCTGGAGATAAACAGCACGCCGTATCCGCAGTTTGTGGGCGCTGTGTTCTCGCTTTACAATGACACCAACTACATGGGCAACTGCGGGCGCAGTCCCCTCTTCCCGCCGATTGACAAAAAGATAATGCGCCTTGTGCATCAGGGCTATGAGCGCAAGACCATGATGGCGCCGGAATACCGCCACCGCTGCGTGGTGTGGGGCGTGCAGCCGCAGTACGTCATCGACATGCTCAACTGGATGATTCACTGCTGGGGCGTCGTGCCGCTGACGGACATGCTGTCGATGGTCATCGACAAGGAGATTGCCGAGGAGGACACGCCCGAAAACCGCGAACAGGCCTACTACGACATGGCGTATCTGACCATGAACATGATCATGCGCAACCGCACCCACGGCGGGTACAAGGTGCTGCTCGACGAGCTGTGGGAAATCTGCGAAAAGATGAACGCAGACATGGTGATGATGTGGGAGCACATGTCGTGCAAGGCATTCGCCGGGCTGCACGGGCACTTTGAGGAGCAGGCGCGCGAGCGCGGGATTCACCTCGTTTGGGTCTGCCACGATTTGTGCGACCCGCGCGTATACTCCCGCCAGGCCATTCGCGACCAGTTCAACACCTACATGCGCACGGTCATGCGCGAAGAGCCGCTTGACCCGTCGATTGAGTCCCTGCCCGACGAACACGCATGGTGACATATTCGCCCATTTGGAGGTAATTGCATGAAAAAAATGAAAATACCGGGGATAATCCTCGGCAGCATCGGCGGCTTTTTCGCCGTGACGTTCACGATTTACTTTTTCAATCTCGACATGAAGTTCCTCTCCACCTTCGTAGAGCCGATTCTACTGAAGCACTACGACAAGATTCCGAGAAAGCACTACGTGTGAGAAAGCAAAATAAGCAACACCCCGGAAGCCCCGCGCAGGGCTTCCGGGGTGATTTTTTTATTCTTTCAGCCTTGTTCGGCGAGGTGGATACCTAGTTCCTTTCATGCAGTCCTTAAATAACAATGCTTTTTTATGGGGTCTATATCCCCACTTCACGTTTTCAGCTTTTTTCTATACGCCAAGGGGGTTAGGGAGGTGGATTGGTGGAAGGCGGTGTGGAAGGTGTTGGGGCTGCCGAAGCCGCTTTTGGCGGCGATTTGGGAGACGGGGAGATTGGTGGAGAGCAACAGCTCCTGCGCTCGCGCCACGCGCAGCTTCTTCACATAATCCATGACCGTAATGCCGTAGGTCTTGGCAAACTGGCGGCAAATATGGTATCTTGTCACGAAAAAGGACTTTTCAAGCCGGGAGAGCGTGAGCGGCTCGGTATAATGCGCGTCGATATAGCTGCGCACACGCTCGGCCACGCCGATTTGATAGGTCTTGAAATCAAGGCCGGTGAGGAGAATCTCCGAACAGGCATAGAGCAGGCTGCCGAAAACCATATTATATTCAAGCTCGGTTTCGTCGGCGGGGGCGTCGGCCTCAATCGCGTCTTTTTTCTTGTCGCTGAGCGTTTTCAGGCGCGCAAAGCCCGCTTGAATGGCCGCCTTGTCCGTGTCATTCAGGTGGACGATGATCGCGCCGCGATAGAGGATATTATTTATAAGCGGCTCGTCGCGCTCGCCGAAAAAGCAAAGCTGCCAATAGCGGCTGGACTTGCCCAGTTCAAAGGCAAAGGGCGTGTCGGGCGGGATGACGACCAGCGAATCCGGCTCGACGGAGAGCAGGTGCGCATTTATGCGCAGCATGGACGCGCCCTCCAAAAAGTAAAGCAGGCGGCAGCAGCCCTCGGCCTTGAGTGAAACCTGATTGCCGTCAATGGTGACGTAATGCGCGGTTATTGTGCTTGTTTTGGCAATCTCGCCTATTTGTGCAAAGTCCACAATTACACCCTCTGATATTTGTTAAGATAGCCCCGTCATTATAGAACGCTTCTTTTCAGATGTCAATATTCATGATTTTTTCGGCTTTGCACATCAATATTTTGAATTGGCAGGGGCATATTTTTTCGCTATACTCGGTGTCAATGAAAAGCCCAATGCGTTGTTGAAACGAGAAAGGAGACAACATGGCCGAATACAAGATTTTCGATATGCACACGCACGCCTACACCCCCGGCGCGCTGGAATTCATGCAAGAGTACATGGCGAGCGCAAAGCTGGACGGCATTGCCATCGCCTCATTCGGCTGTGACCGCAACGGCTGTGTTGCCGAGCAGAACATTCTCCCGCTCATTTTCAAGGCGAGGGACGAGCGGATAATGGCCTATGGGTCGCTGATATACCCGACCGCGCCCGCGGCGGCGCTTGAGGGCAAGTGGAATCCCGTTTCGCAGGCCAAGCGGCTTTTGCAGATGGGCTTTGACGGGATAAAAATACTCGAAAGCAAGCCGGATTCGCGCAAGCTGGTCGGTCTGCCCCTGTCGGGCGAGGCTTACCGCGAGTTTTTCGAGTATTTGGAGGAGGCCGGAGTGCCGGTTTTGTGGCACGTGGCCGATCCGCCGGAATTCTGGGACGCGGAGAAGGCGCCGGCGTTTGCGCGCGAGGCGGGCTGGATATACGACGACAGCTTCCTCACGTGGGAGGAGATTATCGGCGAGGCGCTGGACGTGGTCAAGCGCCACAAGCGCCTGAAGGTGATATTCGCACACTTTTTCTTTCACTCGCAGTCCATAGTGCGGGCGCAGGAGATACTCGATGCCCACCCGAACGCGAGCTTCGACCTGACGCCGGGCATAGAAATGTACATCAATTTCACGCAAAACGCGGACGAGTGGCGGGAGTTTTTCATCCGCAACTGCGACAGAATAATGTTCGGGACGGACGCGGACGAATTTTGCGCGGATGTCATGTGCGAGGACGAAAAATCGCCGTCGGTGACGGTGGAGCATATACGCCGCTTCCTTGAAACCGACGTGCGCTTTGAATTTTGGGGACGACCCGTGAAAGGGTTGGCTCTGCCGCAGGAGGTCTTGATGAAACTCTATTGCGGCAACTTTATGGATTCAGTGCGCGAGAGAAAGAGCGTTGACCTTGGCATGCTCAGGGAATATGCGTTCGACTTCGGCGAGCATATCTACTCGCCGGAGAATCGCGCCTGGATTCAAGAACAATTGTTTGGAGACGCGAACTGAATGAAGTACCTCATCGGAATAGACGGCGGCGGCACAAATTCACGGCTGCTGGCCGTCGACACCAACGGCAACATAATCGGCCGCTGCCGCGGCAAATCCACCAACGTGGACAGCAATCCCTTCTCGCTGGTGCTGCACAACGTGAAGCTTTTGTTAGACAGCTTTTGCACAAAATTTGAATGCAGTCTGGACGACTGCGTGGGGCTGTGCTTCGGCACGGCGGGGGTCGACTCCGAGGCGTCGCGGCGCATGCTGGAGCGAATGCTGGACAATCTCTCGCTCAACTGCCCGAAAAAGGTGGTCAACGACGCCACAATCGCCCTTTACGCCAACACGCGCGGCAAGCCCGGCATCATGCTCATATCCGGCACGGGGTCAATCGCGCTTGGCATAAACGAAAAGCGCGAAATGTGGCGCGCGGGCGGGTTTGATTACATCGTGGGGGACGAGGGCTCGGCCTACTGGGTGGCAAAGCGCGGCGTGTCCGCGGCGCTGCACGCCTTTGACCACACGGGCGAATCCACCTATATCCTCAACAACCTCTGCAAGCACCTGCACCTCAACGCCGTGGACGAGCTGTTGGACTATGTTTACAAAAAGAACAAGAGCGATTTGGCGAGCCTTTGCATAGTCGTGTCGGAAACCTGCAAGCGCGGGGACAGCGTAGCGATGCAGATAATGGACGAGGCCGCCGACGAGCTTGTGAAGATGGTGAAAGCCGTGGCGGAGACGCTGTGCATGGATAACGGGCAATACCCGATGCTGCTGGGCGGGGGATTTCTCCTCAACGACAGTCAGATACGCGACCGCGTGTGCGAACGGCTGAGCGCGATGTTCCCCAAGCTGGAGCTGCGCGAAATGAGAACACCCGCCGAGTGGGGCGCCATATACATGGCCGCCGAGTTGGTGGGGATAGAGATTGGAAGTTGAAGCAAAGTGAGCACGAATAAGATAGGCGCGATACTTTTCGACAACGGCGGAGTGCTGCAAGGGCCGCTTTCCGGCAACTGGCTGCTCAGCCCGCGATACAAAGAGATTTTGGGCAGAGACCTCACAGAGCGCGAGGCATGGCTGATGAACGAGTTCATCGACAGCCACCTTGAGCTTTTGCCGGAGGCGATGGCAGTGAAGGACGAGGCGGAGGAGGAGCGCTTATACACCGCGCTCTATTCAAAGGCCTTTGAGGCCGCCGGAATGGCGCTGGACGTGGAGACCATCAGCCTTTTGAGCCGGGACATGACATACAACAACGAGAGAGTGTTCGTGTTCGATGACGTTTTCGAGTGGTTGGAAAGGCTGGCGGGAGAGTTCACACTCGGCCTTTTGTCCGACGCGACGCCGTCGTCGCGGCGGATTGTGCACCACGTGGGCATGAACCGCTTCTTTTCCTCGGAAACGTATTCTTATGAGCTGGGCGTCACGAAGCCGGACGAGCGGATGTTTTCCACCGCGATTTCGCGCATGGGCATCGCGCCGGAGCGGATACTGTTCGTGGACGATTCGCCGGTGAATCTCGACGGGGCGGCAAGGCTCGGCCTCAATTGCGTGCAGATGCGCCGCGCAAGCGGCGCGCCGAAAACGCCCCACTGGGGCGCGGCGCACGTGGAATGCTTGAAGGATGTTTATGAATACGCCATCGGCCTTTGACATTGACCGTCCCGGCGCGGCAAGCGAGCTTGCCAAGCTGTGCGTATGCGCCGTGAGCGCTGCGGTTTATGCGTTTGGGATGAACATGTTTGTGGTTTCGTGCGGGATGTACTGCGGCGGAATGCTGGGCGTGTGCCAAATCGCGGCCGACTGTGCGCTGAGGCTTTTGGGACTGAATGTTGGGTTTGACGCGGCGTCGCTGCTGTATTTTGCGATAAATCTGCCGCTGCTGATATACGCCGCAAGGAGAATAAACAAGCTTTTTCTCCTGCGCACCGCGATTGCCGTGGGCGCGATGACGGCGGCGTTTGCCGCGCTGCCGGTGAGGGCGGTTTTGCCCGGAGACAGGCTGACCTCGTGCATTGTCGGCGGCATCGTGTGCGGCGCGGCAAACGGCATGGTGCTGCGCATGGGCGGCTGCGGCGGCGGGTTTGACATAGTCGGCATGATTATGACTCAGTCGCGCGGCAACGCGAGCGTCGGCAAGCTGACAGTGGCGGTGAACCTTGTGTTCTTCGCGCTGTGCATAAGCGCGTATGACATCTCCGTCGTGATATATTCCCTCATCTTCGTGGCGATATACTCCGCCGTGCTGGATAAGTCCCACTTGCAGAACATAGCGGTGGAGGCCATCATCATAACGCGCTCAAGCAAGGAGATTGAAAAGGCCATCATCGGCGCGCTGCACCGCGGCGCCACGCGCTGGAACTGCGTGGGCAGCTATTCAAACCGCGACGAGGAAGCGCTGTGCGTGGTGCTTTCAAAGCACGAGCTGCCCAAACTCAGGCAGATAATAAAGCAGCACGACGAAAACGCCTTCGTGATATACAACGAAAACGTGTCCATAACGGGCAATTTCCCAAAGCATTTATAAAAACGTAATTTGCCAGTGAAACTGGTCAAAATAATTAAAAACTGGAGGAAACAGAATAATGAAAAAGACACTATCCCTGCTTTTGGCCTTGTGCATGGTGTTTGCGCTGTGCGCCTGCGGAAGCGGCAACGAGAGCGCGAGCGCCCCTGCACCGGCGGGCGAATCGGGCGCGGCGGACTATTCGGGCTATACCATCAAGATATACTCGAACTCCAACAACGAGGACGAGGTCATTTGGCTGACCAACGCCGCGGCGGAAGCCGGCTTTTCCATCACCATGGTTGACGCGACCGTCGCCAGCGGCGACATTGAGGCCGTGCAGACCGCAAACGAGTACAAAGACGGCGACGTGATGTTCGGCCTGAACGAGACGCGCTGGAATCAGATTCTCAACGGCGTGTACGAAAATCTTTCCATCGTCGACTGGACGCCCTCTTGGGCAGACCGCGTGGGCAACTTCTATTATGAAAACAAGGCCTACGGCATCACCATTCAGGACATTCTCATGCTCTACCGCACGGATGAGCTGGGCACGAACGGCGAAAAGCTGCACTTCGAGCACTGGAGCGACCTCGCCGATTCCGGGTATGTTTACTTCCGCCAGGGCAAGGTCGGCGGCACGACCAACGGCAACATCAACAACTGCATGCTCTATCCATACGTTGACCCCAACAGCGTCGCGGGCGGCATCTCCGTTGACGGCTGGAAGGCCCTGTGGAACTACTGCGCCAACGGCACTTATACCGGCGACGGCTACGGCCTCGACCCGCTCAACCGCGGCGACGTTCAGGTCAGCACCTACTTCTCCAGCGCGCTTTACGGCGGCATAGACGTCGCGGTTGACTCCAGCGAGAACCCGCTCACCTACGACGCGGAGAACAACGCCCCCGGCAACTGGGGTCTGGTGGAGATTGACGACGGCTCTTACTTCATCGCAGAGTACATCGGCGTGCTCGACAAGGCCGGGCGCACCGAGGAGGAAACCGAGATAGTCAAGGCATTCTGCGACTGGTTCGGCTCTGCCGAAACTCAGATCGGCTGGGCAAACACCTTTGACCGCTACCCCTGCAACACCGACGCCGCCGAGGGTTGTGACCTCGTTGACTACGCCGGGATTTACACCCTTGACAACATGGCACAAAACGACATCCCCGGCACCGACATGAAGTATTATGAGTACGTCGCCGCACACAGCGCGGAGTGGACGAACATCATGACCAACCTGCATTTCTACTGGGCCGACAACGCCAACGCAGCGGCCGAGCCGGATTGGGATAATCTCGACTGGGCAACGCTCACTCAGAGCGCAGGCTGACTGGAATAACACATTCAATATGGCGAGTCGGAAATTCCAACTCGCCATATTGTCAATACAGCATATTAAGAAATGAGGTTTGAAGCTATGATAAGGCTCAATGACATTGTCGTGAAATTTGGAGACTTCACAGCACTGCACAACATAAACGTAGACATAAACAAGGGTGAGTTTTTCACTTTTCTCGGCCCCTCCGGGTGTGGAAAAACCACCACATTGCGGACCATTACCGGCTTCATTGAGCCTGTTTCCGGGTCTGTCGTCGTCAACGACAAGGACATCACCAACGTCCCCATCGAAAACCGCAACATCGGCATCGTTTTTCAAAGCTATGCGCTGTTCCCGACGATGACGGTGTATGACAACATCGCGTTCGGGCTGAAGGTGAAAAAGCTGAAAAAGGCCGAGATTGACAAGCAGGTGCGCGAAATCGCGAAAAAGGTGGATCTTTCCGACGAGCAGCTGATGAAAGCCGTGTCTCAGCTTTCCGGCGGGCAGCAGCAGCGCGTGGCCATCGCCCGCGCGCTGGTCAACGGCCCGGCCATAATCTGCATGGACGAGCCTTTGAGCAACCTGGACGCGAAGCTCCGCGTGCAGCTGAGAAACGAGCTGAAAAAGATGCAGGAGAGCTTCGGCATCACGACGATATACGTCACGCACGACCAAGAGGAGGCGCTGACCCTGTCCGACCGCATCGCGGTGTTCAACAACGGATATATCGAGCAAATCGGCACACCGGACGAGATATACAATCACTCCGCGACGGAGTTTGTGTGCAATTTCATCGGCGATATAAACCGACTGAGTGACGAGGTGTCTGCGGCGCTTGCCGCGCTCGACGGCTCGCTGAGCGTGGATAACCACAACTATGTCCGCCTTGAGCGCATCCACGTAAACGCCGGGGCGCAGGAGGGCAAGCTGACGATTGACGGCGTCGTGAAATCGCGCGAATACTATGGGCTTTACATCAAGTATTCCATCGACATCGGCAGTCAGATTATCAAGGTCATCGAGAAAAACGACGGGGTGTATATTTACGGCGAGGGTCAGCGCGTCAGCGTGACCATCGACCCGCGCGACGTTATGTCCTACCACGCAAAGGAGATCAGCGATGAAGCACAGCTTAAATAAAGGATCGCTGCCGGGGCTTATCGCCAAGATAGTCGGCGTGATACTGTTTTGCTATCTTTTCTTCGGGTTTATGCTTTTGCCGTGTCTGAACACGCTGACGAGCATATTCAACACCACCAATGCCGCCGGCGAGCGCGACACGTGGGCAGTCATCCGCTTTTTCCTCGCCGGGAATATGAAAGACTTCGTCTTCAACTCGCTCAAGCTGGCCTTCTGCCTTGTCATCACGGTGAACCTCGTGGGGATATCGCTGGTGCTGCTGACGGAGTATTTCGACATCAAGGGCGCGAAGATACTGCGCGTGGGCTATATGACGACGCTGGTTTACGGCGGCGTCGCCCTCGTGACGGGCTATATGTTTTTGTACGACACCAACGGCATACTCACGAACCTGCTGATAAAGGCGTTTCCGACGCTCAACCCGGACTGGTTTTCGGGCTTCAAGGCCGTGCTGTTCACAATGACCTTCGCCTGCACCAGCAACCACATGCTTTTCCTGCGCAACGCCATACGCGGCATTGACTACAACATCGTCGAGGCCGCGCGCAACATGGGGGCAAACCCGTTCACGGTGCTGTGGAAGGTCGTTTTGCCGACGCTGCTGCCCACGATTTTCTCTCTGACGGTCATGACCTTCATCACCGGCCTTTGCGCCATGAGTGCGCCGACCATAATTGGCTATGACGCGATAAACCCGGAGATTGTGCGCCTCGCGGGGTCGACGATTGCGGATGAGGCGTTCCCGCAGGCGCGCGCCGCGCTTTTGTCTATAATACTGGCAATGTTCACGATTTTGCTGTTGACGGTGCTGACTCGGTATGAGCGGAAGGGGCATTATCTCTCCGTCAGCAAGACCAAGGCCAAGCTCGTCAAGCAAAAGATCAACAACCGCTTTGCCAACATCGTCGCGCATGTTTACGCTTACGCGCTGTTCGTGATTTACATGCTGCCGGTCGTGCTCATCGTCATTTTCTCGTTCCAAAATTACGGCGCGATAAAGATGAAAAAGCTGGACTGGTCGCAGTGGACGCTGATTAACTACTTCGGCGTTTATGACTTTGAATACACCTCGCCGCGCGGGGTGGTCAAGCGCACGACGCAGGCCGTGACCGGGCTTTTCTCCAACGCCAAGGCGCTCAGCGGCATCAAGGTGAGCACGGTTTTGTCCATCTCCGCCGCCGCGCTTGCGTGCATCATCGTGGTCGTTGCGTGCGCATACATTTTCAAGCACAAGAAAAGCGGCACAATACTCGAATACGCGCTGCTTTTCCCGTGGCTTCTGCCCACGATACTTATCTGCTATTCTTACCGCACTTACTTCAACAGCGAGGACGTGTGGTATGTCTTCGGCAAAAACCTTTATTTCGGCAAAAGTATATGGATTTTGATTATCATGGCGTACACGGTGGTCAAGCTGCCATTCGCGCTGAGGATGATAAAGGCGTCATTCTATTCGATTGACAATGAGCTGGAGGACGCCGCGCGCAACCTCGGCTCAAGCCCGATTCGCACGTTTATCACCGTGAAGCTGCCGATAATTCTGCCTTCGGTGCTGGCGGTGTTCGCGCTGGTGTTCAACGAGCTGTTTTCGGAGTACGACATGTCCGCCACGTTCCACTCGCCCGACGCCACGACCTACGCCATGGTCATTCAAACCATGACCTCCAGCGACATGCGCGCGTATTATAACCTCAACGCGCTGGGGCGGCAGTGCGCGTCAACGGTGTTCATCATGCTGGTGTCCGGGCTGGTGCTGTACTTAGTTTACGGCGTCGGCTCGCGCGACCTCGGTGAGCGCCTCGAAGCCCGCGACAAGCGCCAAAAGCTCCTTGCCAAGCTGCGCGCAAAATTCGCCAAGGGCGGAAAAGCATAAATATTATAATAGGAAAGGTGTTGATTGCACCTTTCCTATTGCTTTTTAGGGTGGATTTGTGGGCTTAAGCAAGCGGTTTTACTTATAGCTCTATAAGAATCGGCTATTGATTCTGCTTGGCGGGTGGGGGCGTGGTTGGTTGACTTCGTCAAATTATTACATTATAATTGTCAGAAAGTGAACAAATCGTTAAGTGAACTGTGTTTTTGGCGGACGGGAGGCTATTCCCTGTCGCCTTAGTGAACACTTAAACGAACTTGTTTTTATTCTCGGTATTTTAGGAAGGGGGGAATTGTTATCGACATCAACACACGTCAACTGCGCTATTTCATGGAGCTGGCCAAGTGTCTGAATTTCACGAAGGCCGCGATGAACCTTTACCTCGCACAGCCGGCGCTGAGCCAGCAAATCGCGGACTTGGAAAAGCAGCTTGGAGTCACGCTATTTGAGCGCAACTCGCGCTCCGTCGCGCTGACGCCCGCTGGCGAGATACTTCAACACGCCTGCCCCACGATTCTCAACGGTCTTGAGGACATTGAGAGGCAGCTTCTGCGCGCCAAGGCCGGTCTGCGCGGGAGCATCAAAATCGGGTACAGCGTGGTGTTTCAGCCGATTTTGAGCAATGTATTGCAGGAATTTCGCGTGCTTTACCCCGACATTGCGCTGGATCTGTTCAGCGGGAGGCTGAAAGATCTGAAATCCGGGCTGGAAAACGGTGAAATCGACGTGGCGTTCTCGTGGATAAACTATCAGGACATGCCGCAAAAAGCGCCGATATTCCACGTTTTGTGGCAAGAGGATTTGTGCCTTGTTTTGCGCAAGGATCACCCCTTTGTCATGTCCGGCGGGGCGGGCTATTCCCTGCTTGAAAACGACACCTTCATCATGACCGACGACTCGCCCAACCTCGGCTTTTGCCAGGTTGCGCAGGACGCGGCAAAAGAGGCCGGGCTGACAATCCGCTATACGGTGACATCAAAGCAGTTTGAAACGATAGTCATGCAGATTGAGACCGGAATGGGTGTGTCGATTCTCCCCGGCTGGATGAAAAACTATGAGTTTTACGCCTCGGACAACCTCATGTTTCTCCCGTTGAAGGAGAAAGCCCTTGATTTCGGCGTGCTTTGGCACGAGGATTCCAAAAACGCCGTGCTGCCGCTGTTTTTGGACTTGCTGGACAAAGAAATACACCCCGCCGAGGATAGTGGCGAGGGCGCAGACGAAAACGAAAACCAAAACTAAAGCTCAACGCAGTGCACAAGCCGTGCACTGCGTTGTTTGCATATATATCACATTATTCCACGCACATTAGCCCTCGAATATTAGCCCACGCGGCAGCTGCCCTTGTCTCTGATGGAGAGGACGTGGCAAGAGCCGACACCGAGGGCGGCCTCGATGCCCGCCTTGAAGTCATCGAGCATGTCCATGGGGACGAACGCCTGAACCGTTCCGGCGAAGCCGCCGCCGTGGACGCGGCTGGCGCCGCGGCCTTTGAGGAGCGTGTCGCACAGAGCGAGGGCGACGCCCATGTCCTGATGCTCGACAGCGCCGGCAGGGATGACGTTTTGCATGTACATCCACGAGCTTCGGCCGGATTCGTTGACGAGGCGGAGGAAGGTGTCAAAGTCGTTGTTGCGCAGTGCGGCGGCCTGAGCGCGCACGCGGGCATTCTCCTGATAAAAATGCACGGCGCGCAAGATGGCGCGGTCGGGCACTTTGTGGCGGATTTCGGGCAGGGCGGCGAAGAACTCGCTCTCCGGCACTTCGCGCAGGACGGTCTTGCCGAAAAGGGCGCTGAGCGCCTTCAACTCGCCGGGCACGGCGGCGTACTCCCCCGTCATGTCGGCGTGATCCGCGCCGGAGTCGATGATGCACAGGGCGTGGTGCGCCGCAGAAAAGTCAAAGTCCAGCCGCTCGACCACGGGCTTGGCGGAGTCGGCAAAGTCGATGAACACCATGCCGCCGACGGCGGAGGCCATCTGATCCATCAAGCCGCAGGGCTTGCCGAAATACACATTCTCCGCCCACTGGCCGATTTGCGCGATTTCAATTTGAGTGAGGCGCTTATCGAAAAACAGCTCGTTGCAAATCGTGCCGATGAGCACCTCAAAGGCGGCGGAGGAGCTGAGGCCACTGCCGGGGAGGACGGTGGAGCAAACGCGCGCATCAAAGCCGCAGAGCTTCGCCCCGCGCTGCGCAAACGCCGCCGCGACGCCGCGAACAAGCGCGGCGGTGGTGTTTTTTTCATCCTCATGCACGGTCAAATCGGCCAAGTCGACAGACACCGGCGCATAGCCCACGGAATTGACGCAAACGACGCTTGAATCATTGAGCGTGACCTCGGCCACGGTCTCCAAATTGACAGCGCCGGCCAAGACGCAGCCGTTTTGATGGTCAACCTGATTGCCGCTGATCTCCGTGCGGCCGGGAGCGGAAAACCTATACACTTGCTTCATAACTTTTCTCCTTGCTTCACAAAAAGGCGCGCCGAGGGCGCGCCTTTTTGATTTTTGCTCTATAGCACCGGCGTTTCTTTCTCGCCGGAAAAGGCCTTGGTGATTGTGCCTTACTTCTTCTGCACGTACTTGAGGCAGTCGATGGTGACAGCCGCAAGGATGATGATGCCGGAGAAGACGAACTGGAGGTTGGTGTCAACGCCGAGGACGGTGAGGGAGTACGTCAAGGCGGTGAAAATGAGCACGCCGACGACGATGCCGGAGATTTTGCCGATACCGCCGGAGAACGAGATTCCGCCGACGACGCAGGCCGCGATGGCGTCGGTCTCCCAGCCCTGGCCGTAAGAGGCAGAGCCCGAACCGACCATACGGATGCACTCAAGCCACGCGCCGAAGCCGTAAAGCACACCGGCGATGGCAAAGGCGGTGATGGTGACCTTGAAAACGTTGATACCGGAGGCCGCAGCCGCCTCGGCGTTGCCGCCGACGGCGTACATATTCTTGCCCAGCGTGGTCTTGTTCCAGACAAAATACATTATCGCGATTGCCGCGACCGCCCAGAGAATAATCGTCGGGAAGCGGCCGATTTTCGGCATGATCATCTTGGGGATGGCCACTTCGATCGCGCCGAAGGACACGCCCTTTGTCGCAAAGGTCATGAGACCGAACATGATGAGCATGTTGGCCATGGTGGAGATGAAGGGGTGAATCTTAAAGCGCGCTGTGAAGAAGCCCGCGATGGCGGAGAAGGTGGTGGTGACGAGGCAGCAGGCAACAAGCGCCAGCACCACGCGCAGGCCGACGGGCAGCATGGTGAAGTCAAAAATGTGACCGAAGATTGCGCCGGTGTTGATGCCCTTGTGCATGATCATCGTGCAAAGCACCATGCTCGTGCCCACCATACGGCCGACGGAAAGGTCAGTGCCGCCGAGGAGGATGAGCCCGCCGACGCCCAGCGCGAGGAACATACGGGGCGAGGCAGCCTGGAGTATGTTGAGGATATTGTTGAGCGTCAAAAGGTTCGTGCCCTTGACGACGGGCGCGAGGATGCACAGCAGCACAAACACGCACACGATGACAATATAAAGGCCGTTGGTGAGGAAAAACTGACGCGCGTTGAAGGTGTATTTATAGTTTTCCACGCTCTGCTTGAGCTTTTCCGACTGGGTGAAGTGGGAAAGGCGCAAGAGGTCAATGAGGTGATAGCGATAGGCGTGGGCGTTGTGCGTGCGGTCTTTGATTTCTTGCAGGGTGGAATCGTGCTTGAGCTTGGCGTCAAACTGGCGGTTTTTGTAGACGTATTTTTCGTCTTTAATCTCGCCTTGATCGCTGAGCTTGGCAAGCTCTTTCTCGTGCGCGGCTTTCAGCTCGGCAAGCTCTGCGGCATAGCGCGCCTCTTCCTGCGCCTTCTGCTCTTTGCACGAGGCGACAACGAGGTTATAATAACCGCTGTCGAAGTTCTTGTCAAGATAGCCGACGGCGTCATTTACAAGGGCGGTTATCTGCGCCTTGTTCTGCGCCTCAACGGCCTTCGCCGCGGCAAGCTTTTCCTTGTCGGCGGCAATGATGGTCTTTTTCTCTTCCTTGGTGTAGTTCGCGTTTTCCTTGACGACGGCGATGTGGTTGGTTAGGGCGATGACCCTGTCCGTGCCGTCGGCGCGCAGGGCGTTTATCTGCTCTTGGATTGCGCCGACATAGCTGTCGATAGGTTCAAGCAGTTTCTGCTCTTGCTCATAGCTGAGGATTTTGTCTATATTGGCCATGTTTTCCATCTCCTCCACTCAAAGGTATTTGGCACTCAGTCTGAGAAGCTCCTCTTGGTTGGCGTTTTTGGTGTCGACAATGCCGGCGAGGCGGCCGTTGGACATGACGCCGATGCGGTTGGTGATGCCGAGGATTTCCGGCATCTCGGAGGACACCACGATGATGGCCTTGCCGCGCTTGGCCATCTTGACAATCAGCTCATAGATTTCATACTTCGCGCCGACGTCAATGCCGCGGGTCGGCTCGTCCATGAGGAACACCTCCGGGTCTCTTTCAAGCCACTTGCCGAAGATGACCTTTTGCTGGTTTCCGCCGGAGAGCGAGGTGATTGCGTCTCGCGGACCCATGCACTTGGTGTGCATGATGTTGATCTCGTTGGCGGTGGCTTTGACCATCTTGTCATTGGAGAGGGCGATGCCGCTCATATAATGCGGGAGGTTTGAAATCGTGGAGTTGAAAACCAGGTCGCCCTCAAGGAACAGACCCGTGGACTTGCGCTCCTCCGTGATCATGGCAAACCCGTGACTCATCGCGTCCTTGGCATCGGCGAAGCTCATGAGCTTGTTTTTATAGTAAACTCGACCCGCCGCTCTCGTGCGGACGCCGAACATCGTCTCCAACAGCTCGGTGCGCCCCGCTCCGACCAGCCCGTAAAGGCCGAAAATCTCGCCCTCGCGCACGTCGAAAGAGATGTCTTTCAAATTCGGCGCGTACTTGGTGGACAGATGCTGAACCGAGAGAACGACGTCGCCGGGGGTGTTGTCAATCTTCGGGAAACGGTTGCCGAGGGGGCGGCCGACCATGTGGGTGATGAGCCGATCCATGTCGGTTTCGGAGGTTTTCTCGGTGACGATCATCTTGCCGTCACGCAAAACGGAGACCTCATCGCATATTTCAAAAATCTCGTCCATCTTGTGCGAGATATAAATGAGCGAGATGCCCTGCTCTTTGAGGTTGCGCATCATTTCAAAAAGCTTGTCGACCTCTCTGACGGTGAGGGAGGACGTCGGCTCGTCGAGAACGATGAGCTTGGCATTGTACGAAATCGCCTTGGCGATTTCGACCATTTGGCGCGTGGAGACGGACATCGTCTTCATGGGCGCGGAGAGGTTGACCGTCATATTCAGCTTGCGGAAAAGCTCCGTGGCCTCGGTTTTCATGCGGTTTTCGTCAACCTTGCCGAAGGAGTTGACCGGGAAACGGCCGAGATAGAGGTTATCGAGGACGTTTCTTTCAAGACACTGGTTCAGCTCCTGGTGCACCATGGCAACGCCGTTTTCGAGGGCTTCTTTCGGGCCGCTGAAGTTGACTTCTTTCCCGTCAAGAAGGATTGTACCCTCGTCCTTTTGATACGTGCCGAAAAGGCATTTCATCATGGTGGACTTGCCGGCGCCGTTTTCGCCCATGAGCCCCATGATGCTGCCCTGCTTCACGTCCAGGTCAATGTGATCCAAAACTCGGTTTCGGCCGAAGGATTTGCACATACCCCGGATGGAGAGTATATTTTTCGCATTTTGCTCGGACATATTTTCTATCATCCCTGCCTTTTGCATGCGCATTTACTGTTTAGAGAGCGTGCTCTCAAAGGTGTTTTATATATGCCACGGGAAGCCAAAGCTGAAAACAGTGGCTTCCGGTTTCTTTCTTAATTAAAGAAAAGGGTCATCGGAAGAAGACCTTCCGATGACCCGTCTTCTCAGTTAAAAGATTGGGTTATGCTTGAGTTGGGGAAATTAAGAGAGCTTGCTCATGTAAGCTGCGCCATTGTCGGTCTTGACCATGTTGATGCAGAAGCCTTCGTAAGCATCGGGGTTGGCAAGACGGTCAATGATGTTGCCCTCGGTCTGGCCGTCGCCCTTGACGTACTCGACATCGAGGTTAAGGATGCCGTCGTAGTTCTCGAGCTGGGGCAGGTAGGTGGCGTTGAGGAAGTTATCGGTGGAGTTGAAGATGTCGAGCCAAACCTTCTTGACGGGGGCGTCGGCCTCGGTCATCTGGTTGCTGAACGCCGGGTTGGGAGCGGTGGCATCGAGGAAGTTCTCGTAGTTCTCGGCGGTGACAGCGGCGTTGAGAGCGTAGAAGCAACGGGTGGCCTCATCGTAGTAGAAGAGATCCTCGGACAGGACGTTGCCGGCAGCGTCAGCCTTGCTGATACCGGTCATGATGTCCACGCCGTCAAGGGCGTTACGCATGGTGCGGAGAGTGAGGTAAGCCTGAACGTCGGCGTTCTGGGAGATGGTGCCGCAGTAACCGTCGGCGATGGCGGCGACGGCGTCGCTGTTGGCGTCATAACCGAAGGTGGGGACGCCCTCTTCCTTGCTCCATGCATTGAACACGGCCATGCCCATACCGTCGTTGTTGGAGACGACGACATCAATCTGATCGCCAAATGCGGCGCTCCAGGTGTTGATGGCGTTGCCGGCGGTGGGAGCATCCCAGGTCGCGCCGGAGTTGTTCTTCATTTCCTGAGAAGCAAGCTCGCGGACGACAAACTCAGTGCCGTCGATGGTGATGGCGCCGTCCTTGACGTTGGAGGCGGAGCCGTCGGTGTTAGTGCCGATGGGGGTGGGGTCAACATCGTTGATGTCGCCGACCTCGGTCTTGCCCTGAGCGCTGTCGGGAACGGCAGTGCCGAGTGCGAGACGAGCGCCGCGGGTACGGGCGATGGAGTCGTTGTGGCCGACGTCGCCGATGCACAGGACGTAGCCGATGATGCCGTCGCCGTTGCGGTCGAGCTCAGCACCGTGGGACTGGAGATAGCTGACGATCATCTCGCCCTGAAGGACAGCACCCTGAATGGCGTCGAAGCCGACATAGTAGGTGTCATCGTTCCAGGTCAGAGCGTCCATATCCAACTCGCCGGTCTGGCTGTTGGAGGGCTGACGGTTGAACCAAGTAACGGGCTTTTCAGCGTTGGGGACAGCAGCGGGTGCTTCAGCGGCAGGAGCCTCGGCGGGAGCTTCGGCAGCGGGGGCTTCGGCAGCAGGTGCGCTGGTGCCGCAGGCGACCAGAGCGAACGCCATGGTCAGAACCAGCAGCAGGGAAATCAGCTTTTTCATGATTCTTCCTCCTAAAAATGATATAGAATATGCTTATCCGGCAGTGCCGGGTATCGCCTTATAATGGGGTTTAGGCCAAGATGGCCTCGATCTCGGCAAGCTCCTCGGCGGATAGGGGCGCGCAGTCGAAGGCGCGGACGTTTTCCGCAACCTGCTCCGGGCGGCTTGCGCCGATGAGCGCGGTGGTGACGACCGGGTCACGCAGCACCCACTGCAGCGCCATCTGCGCCATGGACTGACCGCGGCGCTGGGCAATCTCGTTGAGCTTGCGGACTTTCTCCACCTTTTCCTCGGTGATGTCGGTGGATTTGAGGTAGCGCGGGTCATGCGCGGCGCGGGAGTCGGCGGGAATGCCGTTGAGGTATTTGCCGGTGAGTATGCCGTTTGCCAAGGGGGCAAACGCGATGCAGCCGACGCCCTCTTCTCTCAGCACGTCGAACAGCCCCTCTTTTTCGGGGATGCGGCTCATCATGGAGTATCTGGGCTGGTGGATGAGCATGGGTGTGCCCAGCTCGCGCAGGGTTTTGATCGCCGTGCGCGCCTGCTCGGCGTTATAGTAGTTGGAGATGCCGACGTACAGCGCCTTGCCGCTGCGCACGATTTGGTCGAGCGCACCCATGGTCTCCTCAATGGGGGTGTCCGGGTCGGGGCGGTGGTGGTAGAAGATGTCGACATAGTCAAGGTGCATGCGCTTGAGGGACTGGTCAAGGCTGGCGATGAGGTATTTCTTGCTGCCGTGGTCGCCGTAAGGGCCGGGCCACATGTCATATCCGGCCTTGGTGGAGATTATCAGTTCGTCGCGATGGGTGTGCCAATCGCGGTCGTAGTGGATGCCGAAGTTGCGCTCGGCCTCGCCGTAGGGAGGGCCGTAGTTGTTGGCAAGGTCGAAGTGCGTGATGCCGAGGTCAAACGCCTGGCGCAGAATGCTCTGCTGTGTGCCGAAGGGGGTGATGTTGCCGAAGTTGTGCCAAAGGCCGAGGGAAAGCGAGGGCAGGAGGATTCCGCTTTTGCCGCAGCGGCGGTAAGGGATTTGTTCATATCGGTTTTCAGCGGGCTGATAGTCCATGGTTTGCCTCCTTGCAGTTATCGGTTTTATCTCAAGCGGGGCACTCCCCCGCCGTTCGTCTTATTCGCCGATTATTCATCGTTTATGCACAAATTATGCAAATATTATATCTCACCCGCCCCTCTTTGGGAAATTTTCAAAACAAATGCAGCCAAATATAGCGCTATGTATAGTTCGATAAGGAATGGTTATTGATTGGAGGATGGGGTTGTGGGGGTGAAATAACGCCCACTCTGTCCACGTTGGTGGTCGGGGTGGGCGGTGGAGAATGTGCAACAAACGGCGAAAGCGCGTAAAAAGGCCGCGCCGGGTTGTCCGGCGTGGCCTTGCGTTATTTGTTTTGCGCTATGTTCTTTTGCGTTATTGGGGTATCTTATTTCAATGCGTTTCCGTCGGAGAACGCGTTGCCGACGCGCTCGCCGAGGACGTAATAGCCGTAGGCGACGCCGTCGTAGGTGATGGGGCGGAGCTTTGAGGGGTCTATATTGCCGTCGGTGAGAATGCTTTCGTCGGCGGAGACGTTGACGATTTCGCCGACGAGGCGGCAGGTGTCCTTGTCATAGCTGACGAGGCGGCACTCGACGGTGAGGGGCAGCTCGGTGATGACGGGGGCGTTGACATTCGCGCTCTTTTCGGTGTGCAAGCCGGCCTTGGCGAGCTTGTTCGGCTCATCACTGCCGGAGACGAGGCCGAGATAATCGCACTCGACGAGCTTGTCCTGCGTCGCCATGCTGACGGTGAACGCCTTGGTTTCGAGGACGTTTTTGACGGTTTTGTGCCCGGCGCTGATGCACATGGACAGCTCTGTGGCCTCGCTGATGCCGCCCCATGCGGCGACCATGGCGTTGGGCGTGCCGTCGGCATTATACGTGCCCAAGACGAACACGGGCTGGGGATAAATATAGGGCTTTGCTCCGAAATCTTTTCTCATTTTCATTTCTCCTTATCGCTTTTATTATTTATCATTATATAAGTTTGTTTGACGCTCTCCGGGGGTTGCCGCGGCGGGGTACGGGCTTGATATGCTTGATTATAATTCCGTTTATAATACTGATTATATTGCGAACGAGGGCGGTTTACCAGCTTTTCTTCTCTTTGGTGCAGTCGTTGTTCTTTTTGCGCTCCTCGACCATTTTGACAAACCACTCGACCATGCCCGGCTCGGTGTGGGAGAAGAACGAGCTTTCGCCCTTGTCAAGCGCGGCGATGGCGGCCATATCGGCATCGGTGAGGGAAAAGTCAAAGACATTGAAATTCTCGACCATGCGCTCGCGGTGGGTGGTCTTGGGAATGGCGACGACGCCGCGCTGGAGATGCCAGCGGAGTATGACCTGCGCGGTCGTTTTGCCGTACTTTTCGCCGATGGCCTTAAGTTCGGGGAGGTTGAACATATCCCCGCGCCCCTCGGCCAGGGGCGCCCACGCCTCGGTCTGAACGGCGTACTTTTCGTGCCAAGGCATTGCGGCCTGCTGCTGATTATGCGGGTGGCACTCGACCTGATTGACCATGGGCTTTATGCGCGCGAAGGACGCAATGTCCACCATGCGGTCG